>JAZFVY010000146.1:0-5486 GCA_036447975.1 Desulfobacterales bacterium | reverse complement strand
CTTCTAGTTGATTTTTTTTGAGTTAGGTGTATCAAATTGACAAAACATAAAAGATTGATGTATAAATATTAATATCGATGCTTTCGTAAAAAGTCTATTCAGCTCACTTGGGTGAGCATGCTGGTCTGCATGGTTGAAGGGGAGCTTAACATGTTGTTAGGATGCGGCAGGCGTGGACTTTTAAAAACGGAGACGACGTTTTGGAGACATCATGAATATCAGCATGGACTATTTGATTGCACAGTTGTTGGGCATTATTTTTTATATAATTACCCTGGTGGTCTACTACCGGGCGAAGAAGGAATATGTGGGTGGTAAGATAGCGGCTGCCATTAACCTGATCATGATTTTTTTGGCTATTCTCCTTCTTTCCGACTTTGTTGATTACTTTTTTATATTAATTTTACCCCTTGCCCAGGATACGATATTAATTTCAAAGATCCTTCTGAAGATGTTTGCCATATGCGTGCTCTTCTTTGGGGGTTTGAGATTCTTTGTGACCAAACCGGTTGCTTCGGACATAGTTCATCAGACCGCTCCTCTGAAAGAAGTTAAAGTCGAATACGAACGGGCACTTCCTGCCGCTCCTGAGCGCGATGGCGTTTCCACCGTTGAACTGAAAGACGTTTCTCGGGTTATGCCCACTCTTGGTCGCTACGAAATCATTGAGCAGATAGGCCGGGGCGCCATGGGCATTGTTTATAAGGGACGCGATCCAAAGCTTCATCGACTGACGGCTATAAAGACCATCCGTTTCATCGACGAATTTGATGAAGATCAGGCGGAGAAAATCAAGGAACAGTTCTATCGTGAGGCCGAGTTGGTTGCTAAGCTGTCCCACTCCAACATAGTTACAATTTACGATGTGGGTGAAGATCTTGATCTGTCGTATCTGGCAATGGAGTATCTGGATGGTGAAGGTCTGGATAAATATACTAAGGCAGGCAATCTGCTTCCAATCAGAAAATGCATTGATATAATGAGCCAGGTTTGTGATGCATTGGAATATGCCCATAAGCATGACATCGTGCATCGGGACATTAAGCCTGAAAATATTATGCTCTTGAAAGACGGGCAGGTAAAAGTAACCGATTTCGGCATTGCCCGTTTAGTAGCCGGCTCCAAGACCCGTACCGGCATAATTAAGGGAACGCCGTACTATATGTCGCCCGAACAGACGAAGGGCACGAAGATTGCTGGCCCTTCTGACATATTTTCTTTAGGCGTGGTTTTTTACCAGCTGCTTACAGGAAGGCTTCCGTTTACAGGGGATAGTTTGGCGACTATTACGTATCAGATTACTACTGTGGATCCTGAGCCGCCTACCAAATATAACACCAAAATCAACAAGGCGACGGTGGCCATTCTCAACCGGGCCTTGGAAAAAAGCCTGGAAAAGCGTTATCAGACGGCAAAGCAGATGGGGGACCAACTGCGGCTGTTAATTCAGAGCCTTGAGGCAGATAAAGAAGAAGCGGGTGAAGAAGATGTAGAGATTGAAGATTCGATTCCGGGCATTGAAGCTGATGAGTTTTCGTACGCGGCTGTATCTGAAATCGAACAGGAACAGGAAGAAGATTTTGACTTTTCTGACTTAGAACAGGTGTTGGAAGCAGATAAAGAGACAGAGGAGGAAGCTGACGCAAAGCCGCAATATAAGCGTAGCTTAATTGAGGCAACAATCTATAAACATCCCCACCGTGATGCAACAATCGAAAAAAGGTATCCTGGGGTAGGAAAAAAAATAGAGCCAGAAACCAAATTTAAACCAGAAGTAGAAGCAGAGGGAAGAATACAAGGCAGAGCAAAACTGATAGATTCTTTGATAAAATTTAAAACCCCCATCATTGTTTCCGGCATTTTATTCATCGTTTTATCAGGGGCTTTCTATTACTTTTGGAAAAGCCGTTTTTCTGGTGATACATTAATAAAAGGTCCGGGCAAAGCGACCTCTCAACTTCACATTAAGAAGAAGGTTGAAGACCAAAAGGAACAGGAGAGGCTTGCAAAGATAGAGGAAGAGAAGCAAAAGGAGCAGGAGCGCCTTGCAAGGATAGAGGAAGAAAAACGGAAGGAACAGGAACGGCTTGCAAAGATAGAGGAAGAGAAGCAAAAGGAGCAGGAGCGCATTGCGAAGATAGAAGAAGAAGAACGAAAGGAGCAGGAGCGGCTTGCAAAGATAGAGGAAGAGAAACGAAAAGAGCAGGAGCGACTTGCAAAGATAGAGAAAGATAGAATAGATGCTTTAAAGCTTAAAGAAATTAAAAAGATTGACGAAATAATGTCTTCCGCTGAAGAATCAATGAAACTCAAGAAATACCTTGAGGCGAAAAACAGTTATGAAAATGCTTTAAAAATTATTGAAGGTAGTAATTTTAATGAAGACAAGCTTTTTTTAGAGCATAGAAGAGAGATTGAAAAAGCTTTGATGAATAAGGATATTATATATGGCGTAAAAGGATATGTTAAATTCAGGAATAAATGGATGACTCCTGATGAGTATGAAAACATATTATACCAGGAAGGTTTCGTAAAATATAAGGGGAAATTTATAAAACATCTGGAATTAAAGAATATAATTAAACAATTAACACATCCTGAAGTACAGTCCTTTTTGACTTCTAAATACAGTGATCAGAATATTCATAAAAAGCAAATAAAATTTCATAAATTAGCACTAAAGCAAAACAACAATCTCTTTTCTCATTTTACCGTTTTTTATAAATGGGAGGTATGGACTTTTAGCGAAATCGGAGAAGGAACATGTCCGATAGATATTTTTTATGAAGTTGAAAAGGATAAATGGAGAATAACGAAGGGATGTGAATAACAAATCAACTTCTTCATTTTGTTTATGCTCAATTTAGGTACAAGCTAATTAAGAGACGATAGATGCCCCTTAAAGGAGATATAAAAACATTCCCCCTGTCGGCTGTTGGCCGGATGATTCACTCTGAAAAAAAGACCGGAGTGTTGAAGGTAACCAGTGGTGGGTACAGCACTAGCATCTACTTTAAAAGGGGGGGGATTGTCTTCATCGATGGTGATCTGTCTAAAAATCTGTCTTTGGGTTCGCTTCTAAAAGCTGTCAACGTTATCAGTGAGGATGACATTCAGAAGTCGCTGGAGATAGCCAGATCGATGGGCAAACGTCTTGGAGTCGTCATGATAGACCAGGGCTATATTTCTCAAGAAAAACTCATCAATATTCTCAACTACCAGTTTAAAGAAGCGATTGTCGAGGTATTGTCCTGGGATGAAGGGGAGTTTACATATTCAGAAGGACTAGATGGCTATATTGAAGATATCCGCTTGGAAATAGACCCAATTCGGCTGGTGGCCGAGGCTCAGAAGTGGAAGGAATATAGGGATTTGATCCCAAACGATCAGGTGGTCTTTCAAATCAAGGATGGCGCCCAGCGGTCTAAAACCCTTTCTACAGACGGGATTCAGAGGGTTATGCTGCTAATCGACGGCAAACGCAATGTTTCCCAGATCATTGCTGAATCAGGCCTCTCTCGCCTGGCAGTTTATAAAGCTTTTTCCACATTGCTGTCCCAGGATGTAGTCGCCAGAGAAGGGATGAGGGACCGAATGGTTGAGCCTGGTCTGCCGGATGATGCAACAATCATAAAATTTTATTTAAATTTGCTGCATGAAATTATGGTAGACCTCGCGGATGAGATTGGCGGCAAGAAGGCCGGCTCTTTTCTCGAAAAAAGCCTGAATCATCCTCCCTACTATAAAAATTTTCTTTGCGCCTTTCAACCTGATGCCGATGTGATATCAAACCTTCGCCTGATCCGTGAACACCTGGGGAGACAAAAGAAAAAGATCTTGAGGAAAGATATTATAAATGGCTTTAATCATGTAGTTGTCAATCTCCTCCAGGAAGAATATCAACTCCTTGGCTTTAGGGCTTCCAAAAATACTGTAAGCCGAGCAAATGCGGTTTTGAAGTTGGCGCCTCACGATCAGAAATCTCTTGCCCGGAACATGATCCGGTTTTTTGATCAATATTGTGAAGATGATGGTCTACTCCGAGGAATAAAAAGCCTATCCAGCACCATGGACCTTGACCAAAACTTGACGGCAGAGGGGAATAAGTCTCTGCTATACAGCGTGGACAAAATAAGAGGGGCAACCATTATTGCTTTTTATAGTAAAGTTGTCCAGATGTTGATGAGCGATTTGGAGAACGAAATTGGAGCAAAAGCTTTGGATCTATTCCGAAACATCGTGAAGAACTCCGAATACTATGATACATTTCTTTCACAATTTGACGTTAAGAATGACATCAACACTAACGTTAAGAGCATCAGCAAGCACATCAGGACCCAGGGCCACAAACTTGATAAGCAAGGTATGGTTCTGGCGTTTCAACAAGTGGTTATGGCCCTTTTGCAGGAGGAGAAAAGATTATTGGGGGATAAAGCTACCCAGTTGAGCATTTTTAACATAGAGGGGCATATGGCTGCCACCACAGAGATTAAGTACAAGCCGCTGACAGATCACCTCGCCTCATTTTTGAGAAACAGGTCTGCATGGGCAGGAGGCTAAGCAGCATTTCTCATGAAGAATTTATCTGGTTTTTATATTTATTAATAAATATTAATCACTT
Organism: Desulfobacterales bacterium; assembly: GCA_036447975.1. GTDB lineage: Bacteria > Desulfobacterota > Desulfobacteria > Desulfobacterales > UBA11574 > JAUVVL01. The sequence goes on along the minus strand of JAZFVY010000146.1, from coordinate 865 downwards.
ACATTGACATAGACGGATAATTTGATTAAACACTCCGACATTTATTTTTTTTAGATAAACTCTTCATGAGAAATGCGGGCTAAGCGGCTCCTTTGATTTCTTAATGCGGACTTATAAAAACAAAGGCGACGTTTTGGAGGCATCATGAATAACAGTATGATGGACTATTTGATTGCACAGTTGTTGATCCTTGTTTTTTATATAATCACCCTGGTGGTCTACAACCGGGCGAAGAAGGAATATGTGGGCGGAAAGATAGCGGCTGCCATTAACCTGATCATGATCTTTTTGGCTATTCTCCTTCTTTCCGACATTGTGGATTACTTTTTTATTTTAATTTTACCCCTTGCCCAGGATACGATATTAATTTTAAAGATCATTTTGAGATTGATTGCCGCCGGCGTGCTCTTCTTCGGAGGATTGAGATTCTTTGTGGCCAAACCGGCCGCTACCGGACTGGTTCATCAGACCGTTCTTTTGAAAGCAGTTGAAGTCGAACACGAACGGGCACTTTCTGCCTCTCCTGAACAGAATGGCGATTCGATTGTTGAGCAGGAAGATGTTTCCCGGGTTATGCCCACACTGGGTCGCTACGAAATCATTGAACAGATAGGCCGGGGTGCCATGGGCATTGTTTATAAGGGACACGACCCTAAGCTTCATCGACTGACGGCTGTAAAGACCATCCGTTTCATCGACGAATTTGATGAAGATCAGGCGGAGAAAGTCAAGAACCAGTTCTATCGTGAGGCCGAGGTGGTTGCGAAGCTGTCCCACTCCAACATAGTTACAATTTACGATGTGGGTGAGGATCTTGATCTGTCGTATCTGGCTATGGAGTATCTGGATGGTGAAGGTCTGGATA
>JAZFVY010000145.1:0-4487 GCA_036447975.1 Desulfobacterales bacterium | reverse complement strand
CGTGTGTTACCACACGAACCCGCCTCCAGCCTACATATCCAAAAGGGCAATTGATATGGTAACCTCCTTTCAGGTTACTAGATAACGGACTCGAACCTCGCACACAATAGAATTGATCTGAAGGCGACTGATGCTTCAGGCAACAAATCAAGCATTCAAGCACATCTACCCTTTCCATCGATTCATTCCATCAATCAATACTACAATGTATCATAACCATGCAAGTTAATTCATAATTATATTGACACAATAAATGTATTAATATATCAATTCTCAAAATAGCTATCATTGAAATCTGGCCTCCATCTCGAATCACTTTCTATTGCAAATCATCTCTTGCTCTGCTGACCTCATTCTCGATTCGTTTCTTCCTCAATATTTGGTAGTGTTGCGGTTACCTTATGAAATCTTTAACGGAATTGATCCGCTATATGCCTTGGATACAATAGATATCAGCCGCCTTATATCAATCCATGCTAGCGATAATTTTTATAATAGTTTTAAAGACCAACACTTGCCAATCGGTAGAGGAGAGATAGATTGGGAAAAATTATTTAAACGATTAAGCAGCTATGGATTTAAAGGAAAATTAGTCGTCGAAGTCACCGATAAAGGTGAAGATGGCAAACCTTTGATCGAATCAATTGAGTATCTGCGAAACCTTGGCATCATATGATAGGAAACGTTCCTATCTTGGCATTTAAAGCCTTTGCGGTCAAAAGCAATTAAAAAAAAGATAATGACCGTATAACTGTCTTACAGGGCGGCTTTAAATCATTATTAACCACCCAAAAAAGGAGGGGGAAAAATGAATCATCACAAATTAACGTTTTGGAAAATTTTACTACTATCCACAGCATTACTGTTATTTATCACTCATCCTGCCCCGGTTTCAGCTAAGAGTATCACCTTGAAGTTTGGCCATGTGCTTCAGACAGATCATCCGTATCATAAAATGGCCCTTAAATTTAAAGAGGAACTTGAAAAACGGCAGCCTAATGTAACGGTTAACATTTTTCCTGCAAAGCAGCTAGGCAATGAGCGTGATTTGGTCGAAGGCCTACAGATAGGATCCGTTGACATTTCTACGATTACATCAGCCCTTACTGCAGGTTTTGTCCCAGGATTTAAGGTTTTCAGTCTTCCCTTTTTATTTAAGGACGCCAATCACCTCTTTCGTGTCATGGACAGCGAAATTGGGGGAAATCTCGTAAAAGGAATGGACAAAGTGGGACTGATTAAACTCGGTTATGTTTACGGTGGTTCAAGAGATCTGTATTCAAGAAAGCCTATTCGTAATCTTCAAGAACTAAAAGGAAAAAAAATTCGAACCATGGAGAACAAAATCCTAGTAAACACTTGGAACAGTCTAGGGGCCATTGCAACACCAATTCCCTGGGGAGACGTATATTTAAGCCTTAAACAGGGTGTTGTTGATGGTGGAGAGGGTACTGGAGCTAGCTACCGATCTATGAAATTCTTTGACAGCTCTCCACATTATACTCGTATTAGCTATGTTTTCAGCTGGCATAACTTTATGATGTCCAAGCGTACCTGGGACAAACTTTCCGGCGATGTACAGAAGGATGTAATGGAATCGGCCGCTATTGCACAGACATATGAACGAAAACTCTTTGTTGACACCGAAAAAAGCCTTTTCAATGATCTCAAAACAAATTACGGTGTCAAAATCTATCTCCCGCCCGATTTGGACAAGTGGCGAGAGAAGATCAAGAATGTCTATGAAAGCAACGCTGAAAAAGTCGGCGGAATGGATCACATCAAACAAATTCAAGGGATGTAAGCTTTTGGACTCGGCAGAAGGAGCAGCTATGGTAGCAGCGTACAGCTCCTTCTGCCCCAACCATTAAAGGATATTAACTTGGCGAAAAAATACGGAGAAAAGATTCAACAGTTTTTGCTTTATATCTCTTGGAGTCTTGCTGGAACATTCCTGGTTATCATGACCTTCAGTGTTTTTCTTCAGGTATTCACACGATATATTTTCCATTTTAGTTATAGCTGGCCTGAAGAACTTGCAAGGTTTTCTTTTATCTGGACTTCATTAACTGGAGCTTGCATTGCTCTTGAGTTAAAAAAACTCCATGACATAGACATTGTTTTTAACCTATTTCCGAAGGCTTTAAAACCCTTTATTTCGATCTTCTCACACATTCTGATTTGCGCCATTTTGACGGTACTCGTTATTTATGGCCTCCAGTTGACGGTGCTCGTGCACCCTCAGTTGTCTCCCGCTATGGAAATCCGAATGAGTTATGTTTATTTCGCCGTACCGTTTGCTGCAGGATTAATGTTGATTTCATATATTTGTGAAATAATTTATCAGATCTCAGATTTAATGTTTTCTAATACCAAAAGGGAAACCGTATGACGCTGCTTCTTTTTGGGTCTTTTATTTTTTTTATTATTATTAGAGTACCCGTGGTGTATTCACTTGCACTAAGTTGTCTGTCAGTGCTGCTGTGGAAGGGCGAAACCACCTTGATGCTCATAGCCCAAAGGACCGCGACCAGCCTTGATTCATTCCCGCTGTTGGCAGTTCCATTGTTTATTTTAATGGGTGAAATCCTGAATCGCGGTGGATGCGGAGAAAAACTGGTAGCATTTTCTCAAAGACTTGTAGGAGGAATGACGGGTGGACTCGCCCATGCAAATATCATTGCAAGTATGTTCTTTGGAGGTATTTCCGGCGTTGCCACAGCAGATACAGCAGCCATAGGATCTGTCCTCATACCAACCATGATAAAGTCAGGTTACGATCCGAAATTTTCAACCGTCGTTACTGTCACTTCCTCCATCATTGGCATTATTGTACCGCCGAGTATCGATATGATTCTTTATGGCTGGATCTCAGGTACTTCCATTGTAGAGCTGTTTGCCGGTGGTATTTTACCGGGAATACTGGTGGGGTTGTCATTGATGGCGCTCTCCCATTGGATCTCCTTTAAAAGAGGATACAGGAGCAAAGAGAAATTTTCTTTGCATAAACTCTCAAAAGCCTTTGTTGTGGCTTTACCTGCCTTGGTAATGCCAATATTAATTGTTGGTGGGATGTTCACCGGAATCTTTACGGCAACTGAAGGGGCCTCGGTTGCTGTAGTCTATGGAATCATTATATCCATACTTTTTTACCGAGGACTGCGGGTTCGAGATATTCCTAGCTTGATTTTAAATGCCTGTACAACTGTTGGAAGCATAATGTTATTAATTGCTTTCTGTAAAACCTTCGGATGGATACTGACCGCAGAACGCATTCCCCATGCTATTTCCGAATTTTTTTTGAGCAATCTGCCTTATCAATCCCTGTTTCTGTTGAATGTGATATTGCTCTCCCTAATAGTCGGAACATTTCTTACACCTGCAGCTGCGACTATCATCCTAACGCCGATTCTTGCTCCAGTTGCAAACAGCTTTGGGATTGATCCGGTTCATTTCGGGCTTGTTCTCGTTTGTTCTGTTGCAATTGGACATGTAACGCCCCCGGTAGCACTTACCCTTTATATCGGGGCAGGGATCAGCGGCGTCTCAGTGTCAGAACTTATAAAACCCTTGATGCCGTTTCTGTTGATTTTAATTGTCGTGACGCTTGTGGTAGCATATTTCCCCCCTTTAACCCTTTTCCTTCCGGGATTCTTTCGATAATTCTATTACATTCAATTGTGCGACGATCAGAGAATTAAGTTGTTCGACCAGATAGAAGATTCAGTTTGAAAAAATGGGTATCAGGAATCTGATTTTTCTAGATATCCAGAACTCCTTTCATCCGGTATTAATTTGGAGATTATAAATTGAAATGTTTTTGGTCAAGCTTGACTCGTTTGACTGTAATTGCCACAGACATTAGAACACCCCCAAACACCACTGGCTGTGCTCTCATCAGAAGATCTGGTTTGAGGCCAGAATAATCAATATCTTGTGTTCTGGCATTTAAATGGGAAATTCAGGTTTCTGCCTTAATGGTGTGAAAATTAAAGCCCTAAAAATGCTTGATTTACAAACTAAATCTGCAATAAAATAACTCTGAAGACGAGTGATGCTTCAGGCAACAAGTCAAGCATCAACGATTCAATAGGCCGACCAATAAATATATCAGTTTTATCCTCTTTTTTTCTCTTCTATGATTCTTTTTCCTTGCTAATTGCAGTTTTACGAATTGACATGCAAACTTTTTTAGTATTATACTGAATCCATAAAGGAACCGATTCGGAAGCTCGCCCTCCATCTCTAATCACTTTCTATTGCAAATCATCTCTTGCACAGCTGGCCTCATTCTCTATTCGTTTCTTCCTCAATATTTGGAAGTGTTGCGGTTACCTTATGAAATCTTGAACGGAATTGATCTTAAGGCGGGTGCAACATCAAGGTATCAAGCATCAGGAAGGTATAAATGACTGCCAGAATCCCTACATTTAAGACCTCACAAATACTATTTTTGTCTATAATCATTTCTATACTGGTTTTGCCTC
>JAZFVY010000144.1:0-7325 GCA_036447975.1 Desulfobacterales bacterium | reverse complement strand
CTTTGATAATATATTGTGCTGAAGAGATCGCTGCCTGAATCCCTCGGCAAGACGCTGGTTCAGGCGAAGTGCCGGTATAGCGAGACACCAAACAAGGTTATAGATGTTCAGAGCAGCTTTGGTTGTTGTATTTATGGGCATTGTTGAGTTTTGAGACCTTGGCAAAACGCACCCTTTTGCCCAATTTCTGTGCCTGCCCTGTGAAATGCGAAGCCTATTTCTCTGGGGTCAGGCTCAAATTTTAATCCTCAAAATACTAAATGTATTCGTGCCTGCCCCGTAGGTCCGGAAGATCGTACGGGGCGGTTAAAATTTTCGCCTTCCTTGAACTTGAACAAAATTGAGCATTTTTCAAAGGTCTCTGAAGACGTAGTGCATCTAACACAGGACTTTGAGCATGTCAATGCAAAAAGGTTTAAGCTAAAAAAGCCGTTTTATTGATCTTGTGTTATACAATTGAAACATGGCCTTTTTGATGGTTGCCGGTGACTTCACCGATAATGGAAGCATCAATACCTTCATCTATCATGGCCTTTAAACATACATTTGCATCTTTTTCCGCGAGAGAAACAACAAGCCCGCCGGATGTTTGAGGATCAAAAATCAAGTCACATAAAATCGTTTCAACCGAAGGATCAATAGTAACACTCTTTTCGCAAAAACTTTTTAATGGAATAGGCCCCGGCGGGAATCAAACCCATTTGTACATATTCTCTTGCTTGTGCAATATAGGACCAAACTCAAATGGAGAATCAATAATTGGTGTAAATCGGTTCACATACTAAGCAACTTAGAATCAAAAACAGGGCCATCCAAGCATGCATGCATGTAATTACCTGATGAGTCTTTTCTTTCAACCGCGCACCCAAGGCATGCCCCCATGCCACAGGCCATGGTGGTTTCGATGGAAATCTGACAAGGCACGGTATGCTTTTCAGCGATACCTACAACACATTTAAGCATCTCTAAGGGGCCGCATGCGTATATAATATCCGGCCTGCGCATCTTTGAGGCCTTTTCCAGAGGATGGGTTACAAGACACTTATCCCCCACACTTCCATCATCAGTGGTAACGTAGGCCGTTATTCCCATGCCTAAAAATTCATCCTGGCATAACAGATCATCCCTGGATCTTCCGCCCAGAAACACATTACATTCTGTAAGATCTACACCATTTGTCTGAAGAGTTAAAGCCAAAAAAAGCATTGGGGCAACCCCAATTCCCCCGGCCACAATAAAGATACGTTTATAATGGTCTGAAAATGAAAAACCATTACCTAGAGGACCAAGAATGTCTACAAAATTGCCTTTTTTGCACTCGGAAAGCTTTTTGGTGCCCTCCCCCACCACCTTGTAAAGAAGTTCAATCCCCGCTGTGTGCTTGTCGGAGGCTATTAGCCTGTGTATGGAAAAAGGGCGCCGCAGAAACGGGGCAATTTGGCCGGGAAAGCGCAGCATGATGAACTGTCCGGGTTTTGCACTTGCATATCCTCCGTGGCTCGCTAAACCGATTCGATAATATCCCGGACCGACTCTGTTGTTCCAAAGAACCTTAACTTTTTCCTGATACATATTATCAATATTTGTGCGCATAACTGAGTGTAATAGATCAGCCACAAAGACTCGAAGACACTAAATTTATAATACAATTCTTTTAATGCCATTTAATTAGAGATGCGATAAAACTGAAAATAAAACCAATACATTTGCCGGTCAATTTTATATGGATTCTTCTATCTTTGATAAGGGTTAAAAATTCACACCCCTTCTTTGTGACTTTGTGACTTAGTGGCTGAACTGTTACTATTTATTTAAGACCGATTATAGTTGCAAACCTTCCTGTGGTGCCCTCTCCGCGAAAAGAAAAAAATCGGTCTGGATCACATTTTGTGCACAGGCGGCTTATATCCACGTTTTCGATCAAAACCCCTGCTTCGCAAAGCTGTTCGCAACTTACAGACCAGAAATCAAAATGATCCCTATCGTCCTTATATTTCCAGTAAGCCTTTGGGATCTCTTTTTCGTAGTTGACGAATTCTGCGCAGCATGGCCCCAGAGACGGACCGATTCCCGCAATAATATCACTGGAAATACAGCCGAAGTTTTTTTCCATCGCCTTTAATGTGCGACCTGTGATATTGTTTATACTTCCTCGCCAACCAGAATGAACATTTGCCACCACTTGCCGGACAGGGTCATGCATGAGTATAGATTGACAGTCAGCCACCTGTACCACAAGAAATTTTTTGGGTATATTCGTCACCAGGGCATCCCCGATAAGCTCCCGTTCGGAATCTGAATCAAAACCGCCAATCATTTCCTCAGGAATTTCCGAATATCCTCCATCCAAGGAAACATCAACATTAAGTACATAAGAGGCTTTACTCCCTTTTGTAAATGTCATGACTCGGATTCCGTGAACCTGTTCCGCAAAAACAAGGTCTTTTTCCTCCATGCATCGTGAAATAATACTCCTGTTTTCCCTGACATTATGGTCATCGTCTCCGACACCAAAACTGACATTAAGGCTCTGGAAAGGCCCGCTGCTTTTACCGGTGTTCCTCGTAAAAACTCCATGCCGGATACCAGAAAACCTTGCAAAATTCGGAAACTCTAAGAATGAAACACCATTTCTATGCTTAATATTCACGCCACAATCCCTTACCACTCATATGCTAATGACGCTTTACGATCCTTTGTATTATCCGTGAAGTCGATATATCTGGAACAACATCAACCCTGACCACTTTCCCGCCACCTTCCTTTACAACGTCAGCCCCGATGATATCCTCTTCTTTCCAGTCAGACCCTTTTACTAGTACATCAGGCTTCAAGGCCTGTATGAGCTTTAACGGATCAGGTTCATTAAAAACCGTAATATAATCGACGCACTCCAAACCGGCCAGGACCTCAGCCCTTTGGTCCTGGCTCACTATCGGCCTGTTTTCCTGTTTTATGGATCTTGTGGACTCATCGGAATTTAATCCCACTACAAGGACATCCCCTTCAGATCTTGCAGCAGCAAGATAACGCACATGGCCTACATGCAGGATGTCAAAGCACCCGTTTGTAAAAACAATAGTTAGCCCGGACTCGCGTAGGGTGCTTATCTTTTGAACAAGATCTTTAAGCCTAACAATTTTTGATAGCATACTCGTATTTAAATCATTTACATGGCCCGTGCCAGGGTAAGCACATCAACATGTCCGACCCCACCGTTCAATAGAACCTTGGCACACTCATTTGCTGTTGCTCCTGTGGTAAAAACGTCATCCACTAGAAGGACTCTTTTCCCCGCGATTTTAGAATGATCGTTGATACTGAAGGCATTCTTGACATTTTCCAAACGTTTCTTACGCCCCAGGCCGGTTTGTGGCTCAGTCCATGTTCTCCTTTCAAGAACATCTCTGGCAACAGGTATGTCCGGCAATTCGTCATTTAACATTGCAGCAATAGTCGCCCAGTCCCTAACGAGAAGAAACGAAGGGTTGAAACCCCGCATCCTGAACTTTTTAACATGAAGCGGAACCGGTATAATCAGATCAACACTGTTTTTTTCCCAAAAACTTATAAACGCAGTAAAAAGAAGCATTCCAAAAGGTCGTGCCAGTTGAATCTTTCCTCTATACTTAAAACAATGTATCGCCGCCATAAGCGTCTGCTCATAAATACCCGGCGATCTAGCTATTCCGAATCTCATGGGAGAATCCAGGCACTCTCCGCAGACGTGATCCTCTCCTTCCCTGCTTTTAAACACAACACCGCACCTGGAACACATGGGAGATTCAACCGGCAAAAATCCGGTCAAACAGGCCGGGCATAAAAAGGGAGCCAACAACATCTCAAAGATCGTAGTAGAATTGCCCAAATAAGAATCTTCATTGGAGGTTGCTAAAACGTTTTTTGCAAATAATTTTGGCGAAATGTTTGAGATGTTTGCGCTTGCGGAACAGGTTTTTACATCATCGTTTTGTGGCTGCCCATGATGAAAAAAAGATTCGCACACCAGGCACCGTGTTGGAAAAAACGCCTCTTTCACGGATTTGGCTGTACGGATCAATAAGTTCCCAATTCTTATCCTGATAACCGACATCCTCACTCATTTTTTTTTGCGAACTTTTGCTGCCTGACGACCTCATACATGGCAATCGCTCCTGCCACGGAGGCATTCAGAGAATCTACCGGACCTATTTGGGGAATGGACATCAAAAAATCACAATGTTTTTTGACAAGTGGACGTATCCCTTTTTCCTCCCCGCCAATAACAATTCCCACCGATCCTGTTAAATCACTGAAAAAAACGGATCTGTCTGAAGCTTTATCCATCCCGGCAATCCACATCCCCTTTTCAATCAAGGTCTTGATTGTTTTTACCATGTTCGTTACCCGTGCCAAACGAACATGCTCCAGGGCTCCTGCCGATGCCTTGGAAACTGCAGGGGTGGGCAGAGCTGATCGATCCTTTGGAACGACAATGCCGTTGACGCCAACACAAAGTGCTGTTCTAACAAGGGCACCAAGATTATTAGGATCCAAAATATTGTCGAGTAACAACAGTAAATGATTCCCTTCATCCCTCTGGATGCTATCTACGATATCAGAAATTCCGGTCAAAGGAAACGGGCCTGTCTTAGCCCCGATTCCCTGGTGCAGATCCGTACCTGCCATCGATTTAAGCTCTAATGGCTTTACCTTCTCCACAGGAACTTCAATCGATTCGGCAAGTGCCGCCACCTTTTCAATACGCTTTGAGGTCTTATCCTTTGCAATATAGATCTCAAAGATTTCTCTCCGGCCCGCCTTGAGAACTTCAAAAACAGGGTGGATGCCGTAAAGTATCTCTGTTTTCATAATTACTTTATTAATACTTCTCTATTATGGATATCAGCTTTTCAATGGCTTCGGACAGCTGATCATTAACAACAATATGCCGGTAAAGATCTTTTTTTGCCATTTCCTTCTCTGCGTTTACAAGACGCCTTGCAATGTCTGCTTTGCTGTCAGTCCCTCTCAATTCCAGGCGTTTTCCGAGAGTCTCCAGCGACGGTGGCATAATAAAAATAGTAATACTGTCAGGATACCGTTCAAGAATCTGAATGGTGCCTTGAACATCTATATCGAGGAGTATATTACGCCCGGAGGCCAAGCCACTATCTATAAATTCTGCTGAAGTGCCGTAATTATTGCCATGAACCTCTGCCCATTCAGCCCATTCGCCGCCGTCTATTCTCTTTTTAAAATCGTCTCTTGAGATAAAATTGTAGTCAATCCCATCCTGTTCCCCGTTGCGAGGTTTTCTGGTGGTGTACGATATTGAATAGAGCATATCGGCAAACCTGTCGAGCACTGCTCTGACAATGGTTGTTTTGCCTGCTCCAGAGGGCGCGGAAATGATAAAAAGATGTCCCTTGTTAAAAATCGATGCTTTCTTTTTTGAGCCCAGTTGACCGGTTTTCTGATTATCCATAACGGGTTATTCCGAACCCTTGAGAGTGGCGTAACGTTGGGATATTGTTTCTGCTTGTATCGCGGAAAGAACGATATGATTGCTGTCCATGATAATAATAGCACGTGTTCTGCGGCCATGGGTTGTGTCTATAAGACGTCTATCATTCTTGGCTTCGTCTTTAAGACGTTTCATGGGAGCAGAATTGGGAGACACGATTGCAACAACCCGATCAGCAACCACAGTATTTCCAAAACCGATATTCAACAGAGTTTGATCCATATGAACCCCCTTATTTTAACCATTCGTTCAAACTAAGTGCTCTAACTCGTTAATTCAATGACGCATTTTTGTCAGTTTTTTTTACCGCCCGCTTCGCTTGAGACACAAAGGACGCAGAGTTAGAAAGATTTTTCCTTTGCCGTTGAAAGGACGGCAAAGGAAAATAGCTCAACCTTTATAGAATTAGAATTACATTGAAAAACAGATGTTTATATATTTATCCCTAAACGTTGAATGTTTTTGCTTTTCGCCCTCTCAGCGAAAAGCAAAAAAATAATTTCTTTGCGCCCTCTGCGTCTCGGCGGTGATTAATAATTATCCAATTATGATACGATACCGTATTTAAGAATACGTGTACTAAGTGCTCTAATTCGTTAATACGATGACGCATTTTAACCTATTCAATATTCTGAATTTGCTCCCTGATTTTTTCTAGCTCGGACTTTACTGAAACTATGATATGGGATACTTTTACTTTTTCTGTCTTTGACCCCATTGTGTTAAATTCACGGTTAAGCTCCTGAAGCAAAAAATTGAGCTTTCGACCGGCAGGTTCCGTCGAATCCATAATTTCTCGAAACTGCTTGATGTGGCTTTCGACCCTGACAATTTCCTCGGAGATATCACTTCTGTCGGCTAAAAAAGCCGCTTCTTGTGCAATCCGTTCAGGATCTATTTCTGCAATCCCTTCGGCTAAAAGCGATATACGGTCTTTAAGGCGCTGCTGATAATGAAATAAAAGGTCGCTGGACTCCTTTGCGATTTGATCAACGCTTTTTTCTATATCGTTAAGCCGTTCGGCAAGATCTTTAGCAATATAATTCCCTTCCCGTTTTCGCATGGTGACCAGATCTTCCAATGCTTCATCAATGCAATTCTTGACAACAGGCCAGCATGCCTCCATGTCAAGATCACTCTCTGCAGGCTTAATAACACCTCCCATACCCACAAGAAGATCTATGGATATTTCAGAGTTAATATTAAGCATATCTTTCAATTGAACAAGAGTCTCATGATAAGCCCTGGCTTTAGGAGTATTTATCTCAAATGCATGTGTTTCATCTGAATAGTCCCTAATCTGTAGATTAGCCTCTATGCGGCCTCTTGCAACCTTTCCTGCAACCAGGCCTTTAATCTTCTCTTCCAGGGCAAGATACCCATGCGGAACACGCAAGGCAATATCAAGATGTCTGCTGTTGTAAGAGCGGATTTCTACCGTGACAGTAAGTTCTTCTACTGTCTTTTCCGCTCTGGCAAATGCGGTCATGCTCTTTATCATTGTTCTATTTCCTTGGAGACCTTTGAAAAATGCTCAATTTTGCCTGCCCAGTTAAATCTTTTATAATTTAACCGGGGTTCAAGTTCAAGCCTCCGGCCCGTGGGGCCTACGCCCCGGAGGGGAAGGCGAATCCGCCACCGAACTTTGGCGGATTACCACCCCGTACGATCTTCCGGACCTACGGGGCAGGCACGAATACATTTAGTATTTTGAGGATAAAGCTACCGCTTCACTGCGTGCAAAATGTTGAGACTGACCCCAGAGAAATAGGCTTCGCATTTCACAGGGCAGGCACAAAAATTGGGCAAAAGGGGGCGT
>JAZFVY010000143.1:0-7996 GCA_036447975.1 Desulfobacterales bacterium | reverse complement strand
TCCGAAGCAAGCAGTGGTTCGGACCAGACCAGATTCCCACATACCTAAAGACTCATCCTGCCTTAGAGGAACGAATGGCCTTGATTGACACCCGGCTTGAAAAAAATGAAAAAAAAGCAGTCAAGGTCGATTCATATAACTTTGAAAGGGCTCACACCCGGCTCGTTGCTGTTCACGGGGATACAAGTACTGCTTTAAAAAAGTTCGAATCTGACGTTAGAAACCATCCCGCCAATCCCCTGGCGCATTACGGATACGGACTGGTTCTGGCAAAGACCGGCAACAGGAAAAATGCAGCTGCTCAACTTAAAACAGCATTGAAAAAAAGGGCTTTTGATCCGTATATTTTGAAAGATCTCGGCCTGATCTATTTTCTCGATGGCAGGTATCAGGAAGCTATGCTTGTCCTTGAAGGTGCCATCAGTATAACTTCAGATGACCCGGAAAGTCTTTTTTATTTCGGTCGCACACAGGTGGAGCTTGGGCGCATCAAGGATGCGGCCGTTACTTTTGAAAATCTCATTGCAAAACACTTTGATTATACACGGGCCTTATATTCCCTTGGTGAGACCTATAATAAGCTGGGGAGACAAGGTGAAGCTCATTATTATCTCGGCATTTATTACAAAAAGAAGGGAAATTTAAAAAGTGCCGCCTTTCACCTGAAAAGGGCTTTGGAGAATTTGGCTGATCCGGATAAAAAGGCTAAAATCGAGGAAATGTTAAAAGAGATCCGAAAAGAAAAATCATTAATGCGAATTCAAGAAAGTACAAATGAACGAAAGAAATAAATCTGTCCGGCGTTCATTCTGTGTTTTAATCAGCAGCGATCAAAATGGGAAAATTGCATTGTAAATGTACCTCTGCCCTGGGTTGCTGATCGTAATGATGTTGAGTAACCGAACATGAGTGCCAGGGGAACAATGGCCTTTATCACCTGCGCCCCGGTTTTGTGCTCTATTGATTCGATTTTTCCGCTGCGGGAATTAAGATCCCCGATAACATCTCCCAGAAAAGCTTCAGGAACAAAAACCTCCACCTCCATAATCGGATCGAGGAGAAACGACTCTCCCTTTGCAAGAGCCAATTTGCATGCCATGGATGCACTGACAGTATACGCCAGTTCCGTGCCCAGGGATTCCTTGTATGAACCTCCTGTTAGTACGGCTACAACATCGACCACCGGATAACCCATATAAGCTCCGCTTTCAAAAGATTCCATAACCCCTTTTTTGATAGCAGAGATGAAAATATCTGGTATTGTTCCATCACTGATTTCAGACTTGAACCTGTTACCAGCGCCGCGTTCCAGAGGCATCAATTTTAACGTAACTTCTCCAAAGTGGCGCTGTCCCGCAACTTCCTTGTCAAATACGGCCGAAGTCTTCCCCTCTTTTTCTATAGTTTCCCTGTAGACAACCTGGGGTTTTCCAACATTTACGTTGGTTTTAAATTCACGCTGCATTCGGCTGATGATGACTTCGAGGTGAAGTTCTCCCATGCCGGACAAAATTGACTGTCCTGTATCTTCATCCTTTTTAAGCTTCAAAGTCGGGTCTTCCGCTAAAAATTTTTCGAATACTTCGTCGAGCTTTTCCTGGTCAGCATTGGTTTTTGGCTCCACAGCTACAGAAATGACAGGCTCATAAAACTCCATTTTTTCAAGCAAAACAGGATGATCGATTGAGCAAAGCGTTTCACCGGTAGATGATTCTTTCAATCCGACAACCCCTACAATACTCCCGGCGCCTGCAGAGTCGATCCGTTCCCTCTTATTGGCATGCATCCTTAATATGCGGGAGAGCTTCTCGTTTATTTTGCGAGAAGGATTGTGCGTATCTGCTTTTGTATTCATCTTTCCGCTGTAAATTCTGACATAGGAAAGCTTTCGCCCTTCGATCATTGCCACCTTGAATATAAGTGCCGCAAGTGGATCGTTGTCATTAGCTTTGCATTCAATAATTTCTCCAGAATCAGGATGAACTCCTTTGATGGGGGGAATATCGACAGGGCTTGGAAGGAACTGCACAATGGCGTCAAGGAGAGGCTGTATGCCTTTATTTTTCAGGGCGCTGCCGCACAGAACCGGAACCAGTTTCAGATCTATGGTTGCCCTTCGTATGGCGGCAAGGATACTTTCCGGAGCAATCAAGGTCTCTGATAGATAGGCCTCCATGATATCATCGTCAACTTCAGCGATTGTTTCAACAAGCTTTTCACGATATTCTTCGGCGGTTTCAATAAAGTCCCGTGGTATGTCTTTGGTTGTGTAGGTTTCTCCCAGGGTGTCATCTTCCCAGACGGTCTGCTTCATATTGATCAGATCGATTACACCGGCGAAATCATCTTCCGAGCCAATGGGCAACTGTAAGATAAGCGGATTGGCATTCAACCTTTCTTTCATCATTTCAACGGTACCGAAGAAACTGGCGCCGACTCTGTCAAGCTTATTAATAAAGGCGATCTTTGGAACTATATATTTGTCAGCCTGTCGCCAAACTGTTTCCGATTGGGGTTCAACACCGCCAACAGCACAAAAGACGCCGATGGCGCCGTCAAGCACCCTCAAAGAGCGTTCTACTTCGATTGTAAAATCGACGTGTCCCGGCGTATCTATGATCTGGATTTCGCTACTCTTCCAATGGCAGGTGGTAACGGCAGATGTGATCGTAATGCCGCGTTCTTGCTCGTCTGGCATCCAGTCCATAACCGCTTCGCCGTTATGGACTTCACCGATTTTGTGAGAGCGACCCGTATAGTAAAGTATCCGTTCTGTTACGGTCGTCTTACCAGCATCAATATGAGCAATAATGCCGATATTCCGTATATTATTTATGCTGACCTTTTTTTTCATCGTATCAAAAGCATGTTTGCCTTAAAAGGAAAACGCAGATCAATATGACCTGCCAGGGTCATCGATTCACGTCCCTCGATCAGAATTTTTACCGCATCAATTCCAGGAATATTCAAAATTATTGTATTAACGATTGAATATATCGTAAAAAGTTCTGATTTGATTCCTCCGGAGTGGGCGTCTTTTATTGCATCTGATGTATCGACATAAGCGGTTCCATCCTGCGTGACATAGAGCGCCCTAAGGATTGTCCCGTCAGGAATTGTTCGCATAAGCCCTTCCCGTGGTCCGTCTATCAGGGCATTGATGATGATTTTACCAAATTCGGCAGGATTATCAGGGTGAAAAAGAGCCCTTTGTTCCGCTATCAGAAACGAATTTTCCTTGTCGGAAAAATACAGATGGACGACTGACTTTTCCGAATGTTGTGTGCCCGTGGTTTGAATGTTTTGGTCAAATTGTTTAACAGTCGGCGATTTTGCGGGCATGTTCAACAAAACCATAAAGATGGCGCTTGCAGCAATAACAGCTAAAACAGCATATAATACCTGGCGTTTTGTAAGCATGGTTTCACATCTCTCCTAAAATGGACATGGTTTGTTGAACATATAAAACCTGATCCTTTGGGCCCGGATTTTTTACTAAGCCAATACACATGTATTGTCAAGGAAAGAACCGGTCTCTTATTTAACTGACCATTATTCATAGCGCTGAAAACATTCTGTCCTTGCATTCTCTCATTGTTGACAATCCTGTTTCAAAAGTATAGACTTGAAGCATTTCAAATCCACCGCCAGTGGGCTCAAACAATTTATTGAGAAGCAACACTCTCAGGAACAAAATTCGCCATGTCGGAGATATATCCAATAAGCAGCGGCAAGGGAGGGGTTGGAAAAAGTTTTATCGCGGCCAGCCTTGGAGCATTGCTGGCAAAGCATGGCAAGAAGGTATTGCTGGTTGATTTGGACCTGGGCGCATCAAACCTTCATACCCTGCTTGGAATTAAAAACCCGAAGAGCGGCTTAGACAGCTTTTTAAACAAAACGGTAACAAAGCTTGAACATGTGACTTCTCCAACGATTATCCCTAATCTTTTTATTATCAGCTCCTTGCATTGTTCCATGGAAATTACGAATCTGTTTCATGTCCAGAAACAAAAAATAATAAGCGCCATAAGAAAGCTTCCTTTTGATTACGTTTTGCTGGACCTGGGAGCCGGGACAAGTTTTAACACACTCGATTTTTTCTTAACTTCGAAAAAAGGGATTTATATCTTTACACCTGAACCCACATCAATCGAAAATACTTTTCGTTTCATCAGGGCAGTCTATTTAAGAAGATTGAAACAGATTATTAAACGGTACTCTTTTACTTCGATAGTTAAGGACGCTGTTGCCGGCCAAAATAATGAGGCAACTAAATGGCGCGATATCATAGATATTGTATTAAAACATGATCCTGACAGGGAAAAGTTTCTGAAAGACAAATTAAGTGAATTGAATTTCAAATTTATTATAAATCAGTTCCGGAATAAATTTGATGCAAAGCTTGGTGATAAAATCGAAATCGTATGCAACAGGCATTTTTATTCTGCTTTTGAGTTCCTTGGAAGTGTAAGTTATGATGAACGGGTTTATGATTCAGTTATTTCAAAAGACCTTTTTATCCTAAAACACCCTAATACAACATCTTCAAGCGAACTGAAAAAAATTGCTTACAAGATACAATAACCGAAGAGCCTGCATCGCTGGCATAAAAATATCATGAAAAGCTTAGACAGTTTAAATTATTACGAAATTCTAAATATTCCTGTAAATGCATCATTTGTTGAAATCAAGCGGGCCTATAGGGATGCGCTGTCAATTTATGATGAAGACTCCTTTGCTACGTATTCTTTGTTTTCATATGACGAAAGGGATGACATTTTAGAAATCGTTGAAAAGGCGTTTTTGACGCTAATAGATGAGGCCAAAAGGGTTGATTACGATAGGATGCTTGTTGAATCCGGTCAGGTTGACGCGTCGGCTATTGCAAAAGATCAAAAAAAAGCGACACTCCTTTTTCGCACTGATGATGCTGCGAATGTTGTAAACATAACTGAAAGGGTTGGAAAAAAATCGAAAGAAAAAGAAGTCGAAAAGCTTACAAATGAAATTCTTTCTAAAGATTTGATTTCAGGAAGCGATTTAATAGAGCTGAGAAAAGCTGTTGGGGTTGAGTTATCTGAAATTGACGTGGTTACAAAAATCAGTGTCTCTGTTTTAAAGTCAATAGAAGAAGATCAGTTTGAGAATCTCCCTTCCGATATTTATTTAAAAAATTTTTTAAAATCCTACGCGGAAGTTCTTCAAATAGATTCGCAGAAAATCGTTGAAGGTTATTTGAAAAATATCTCTCATTATCAAAAAAATGATTAGCCCTAATTTCTCATGAAGAACATCAAACAGAATGGAAAAATAATACTATATTGATAAATTATACATTCATTTTTTCATGAAATATTCGGGATAGGGTACATGGAGATATAATATGGGTATTCTGAAAAGGCACCCGTCAATTTTTCTGGGCCTGAGTATAACAATCCTCTTTTTAGTGCTTGGTGTGTATCGCATGGAGTTCCTCGATTCATTGGAACTCAAGTTCTATGATGTAATGATGAATTTGCGGAGCGAACCCAACAGTCCGAGCGAGATTGTTATTGTGGACATAGATGATGACTCCATTGAGAAACTCGGCCGTTGGCCTTGGCCCCGCTCTCTTTTAGCAAAGGGTGTCACGAAAATAAGCGCGGGCGATCCCAGGGTTATCGGGTTCAATTTTATCCTCAGTGAACCTGAGGAGAGTGCCGGTTTAAAAGAGCTTAAGCAACTAGAGTCGCTTTTCGCTAAAGACGTGCTAGATCAGGCCGGCGAGAAAGGGAGCATGTTTCTGTGGGCATTGAATGACGCCCAGGCCAGGCTGGACAACGATAATAAACTGGAAGAGGCTATCAAAGCGTCGGGCAAAGTTGTACTCCCGGCCTTTTTCAAAGAGTCGACTGCAATAGCAGAGACAATGGAAACCGACCAGAACCTCATGGACCAGTCTATCCGGAACGTCAATAATCCAGAAGGTTTGGAATATCCCATCGGCAGCGAGATTATTTTGCCCATCCCCGCCTTTTTCAAAGCCTCAAAGGGCGTAGGCCACATCAACTTGGCCTTTGACATGGACGGCAAGGCCAGACGAGAGCGACTCTTATATGGATACCGCGGGCTTTACATTCCTTCTTTCACATTAAAGCTTGCAGCTCTCTACCTGAACCTCCCGAACAACAGGATACGAGTTGATATGGGTTCAGCCGTTTACCTGAGTTCATTTGAGGTTCCCACAACCTGGATGACCGAAATGATGATCAGCTTCAAAGGACCCCGGGGGTCTTTTAAGCGTTTCAGCTATTTCGATGTTATATCCGATAAGATTCCTTTGAACGTTTTCAAAAACAAGCTTGTATTGGTGGGCTCATCGGCTTCGGGAATAATGAACCCGCTCAGTACCCCCACCGATCCGGCCATGCCTTTGGGGGAACTGTCAGCTCACGCCGTCTGGTCAATCCTTAACAAAAAATCTATTCAACAGCCTCCATGGGTATCCAGCGCAGAGCTTCTCATGATACTTGTTTTGGGGCTGGTGATCACATTTGTTCTGCCCAGGCTGAGGGCCGTGCTGGCAGGTATTGTCTTTGTGGCCCTCATTACAATTCTAATAGGTGGATCAATCTTCTATTTTGATTCGGAGGGACTCTGGGTTTGGGTGACATATCCCGTCCTCCAGCTTATCCTTGGCTACATCGGGATTGTAAGCATTAAATACTTTGTAACAGAGACCCGTAAGGAAAAGATAGAGGTGGAATCCGCTGAAACCAACCGTACGCTGGGGCTTTCCTTTCAGGGTCAGGGAATGCTGGATATGGCCTTCGACAAGTTTCGCCGGGTCCCGGTGAACGATGAGATGAAGGATGTCCTTTACAACCTTGCCCTGGACTACGAGAGAAAGCGGCAATACAATAAAGCCGCGTCAGTTTTTGAATACATCGAGGGATACGACAGGAAATTCAAGGATGTGCGCGAGCGGAGAATGAAGCTGGTACAGACAAGCGAAACAATGGTATTCGGCGACGGTTCCCTGGCCGGCCCTTCACCGGACGACACCTTGCTGTCCACCGGTACCGATACCCGTCCCACTCTGGGCAGGTACGAGGTGATCAAGCAACTGGGCAAAGGCGCCATGGGTGTCGTTTATCTAGGGCAGGATCCGCGTATTAACCGGACAACCGCCATCAAGACCATCCGGTTTTCCGATGACTACGAGCCCGAAGAAGCCGAGAAAATGAAAGAAAAATTCTTTAGGGAGGCTGAAAGCGCGGGGACCCTTTCTCACCCCAACATTGTCACCATTTATGATGCAGGCCATGAGCTGGATCTGGCTTATATCGCCATGGAATTTTTAGAAGGTGAGGAACTGGAAAAATTTACAAGTAAAGACAACCTGTTGCCGATGCGCAAGATCATTGACTATATCGCCGACATTACTGATGCTTTGGCATATGCCCATCAGAAGGGGATCGTCCACCGGGACGTCAAGCCGGCCAATATAATGCTTTTGAAAACCGGTATTGTAAAGATCACCGATTTCGGCATTGCTAGGATTACGGCTACTTCTAAGACCCAGACCGGTGTGGTTAAGGGTACACCCTATTACATGTCACCGGAGCAGTTTTCAGGTAAAAAGGTTGATGGAAGATCAGATATTTTCTCTGTAGGAGTATTACTGTTCCAGCTTTTAACAGGCGAACTCCCCTTTTACGGCGAGAATCCCATGGTGCTCATGAACCAGATTATGAACGTTCCCCACCCGGACCCGAGAAAATTTAACCCCAAAATAGTTAAGCCTCTTGTGGCCATAATAAATAAGTCCTTGGAGAAGGGCCGGAAAAAGCGCTATCAGGAGGCATCCCAGATGAGTACTCATTTAAGAGAACTCGGTAAAAGGATTGATGCTGCTTTAGCCAAAAAGAAGTCAGGATAACCTGAGACCTTTGCAAAACGCCCCCTTTTGCCCAATTTCTGTGTCAGGCTCAACATTTTGCACGCAGTGAAGCTT
>JAZFVY010000142.1:0-3469 GCA_036447975.1 Desulfobacterales bacterium | reverse complement strand
TCTTCCAGTTTCCGGCAATAAGTGGTCTGCGGTTGGCCATTCAATGATCCTCTTTTAAGGTTGAAGATTGATTAAAGCTGTGCCCCGATCATGGCTGCCAGGTCGACCATTCTTTTTGAGTATCCGACTTCATTATCGTACCAGGATAGAACTTTGACCATGTTGTCAACGACGTAAGTAGTCGGCCCATCAACAACCGAGGATAATGTTTCCCCAATAAAATCAGAGGATACCGGTGGAAGCTCGCTATATCCGAGTATGCCTGCAAGGGATGTTTCTGAAGCCTCTTTTAGGGCGGAGTTAACATCAGGAACAGTGACGCCTGTCTTTTCTATACTTGCAACAAGGTCAACAATTGATACATTTGGTGTGGGAACGCGAATGGCAAGACCATTTAGCTTGCCTGACAGCTCCGGCAGTACCAGGGAAACGGCCCTGGCCGCGCCTGTGGTGGTCGGGATCATGGACAGTGCGGCCGCCCTGGCCCTGCGAAGATCCTTGTGTGGGAAATCGAGAAGGCGCTGGTCGCCTGTGTACGAATGTATGGTCGTCATTAGTCCGCTCCTGATTCCGAAATTTTCAAGAAGCACTTTGGCAACCGGTGCAAGACAATTTGTGGTGCAAGAGGCATTTGATATAATGTGATGTTGTCTGGGATCGTACTGGTTTGAGTTGACACCCATAACAATGGTAATATCAGGATCATTGGCAGGTGCGGAAATGATAACTTTTCGTGCTCCGGCGGAAAGATGTTTTGATGCGTTTTCGTAGTCTCTGAAAAGACCGGTGCATTCTGCCGCAATGTCCACGTCTAACTCTTTCCAGGCGAGGGCGGCAGGATCTTTTATGGAGGTGACGGCAATCGATTTCCCACCCACTTCAATGGAGCCATCTTTGGCTGTTACTTCCACGTCCAGCTTGCCGTGAACAGAATCGTAGGTAAGAAGATAAGCCATTGTGGCTGGGTCCATGAGATCATTAATTGCCACAATCTCGAGTTCAGGGTGATCGATTGAAACCCTGAGAATGAGGCGTCCTATCCTTCCAAAACCGTTTATGCCAATTTTTACGCTCATAATGCCTCCTTCATATCATCCTAAATCCTGCATTAATTTATTTCGAAAGAGATAATGTTTTAGTAATTACAATGTGAGACCTTTGCAAACCGACCCCTTTTGCCCAATTTCTGTGTCAGGCTCAACATTTTGCACGCAGTGAAGCTTTAGCTTTATCCTCAAAATACTCCATGTATTCCTGTGGTTAAAATTTTCGCCTTCCTTGAACTTGAACAAAATTGAGCATTTTTCAAAGGTCTCAATGTTTTATTGGTGGATTTTCGCCAATGGCCGCACACCGATAAGCAGGTGAAATAAAATGTTGAAATCATATTTAGAATTCGATAAAAGTTAATGCAGAATTTAAGTATCATGCCGGACACCTCAAATGAATCATTTCCGGGGTATATGTCAGCAATCGACTCTTCTATTTCCGTTTGTTCCCTTTCAAAATTCCACTTGCCAGTGAAATACTCTTCTTTCCAAAAGCTTCCAAGCTTTCAGCGAATTCGCCGAGCCCTATTTTTTCTTGAGTATTCAGAGCTTTGATCAGAATTGGAAGATTAACACCCGATATGACTTCAACTCGGCCTTCTTCAAGAAATGAATAACTTAAATTGGAAGGGGTCCCTCCAAACATATCTGTGAGTATAAGCACTCCCTTTTTCTGGTCGACCTTTTTGATTCCTTTGGCGATTTTTTCGCGCAGTTTGTCAACATTTTCATTCAAATTTATGGAAACCGATACCATGTTATCGGGTCGAGTCCCGATAATGAATTCAGCTGCATCAATAAGTGCATCTCCAAGATGACTGTGTGTTACAATAACTATACCTATCATAAAGCTCCTTTTAGAGATCAATGTCACGATGTGTGACGATGATCTGATTTTCCAATTTTATTATATGTTCAAAAATGTGTTGGGCAATGGTCACCGAGCGATGCCGACCTCCTGTACAACCAACTGCAATGGTCAGATAATTCTTTCCCTCCTTTTCATACAATGGGATTAAATAGTCTAGCAGGTCAAGATATTTTTTTAAGAAAATGCGGGTTTCATCATTGTTTAAGATATAATTCTTTATCTTTTTGTTTGTTCCATCCAAATCTTTGAGTTCAGGAACAAAATACGGATTTGCAAGAAAACGGACATCAATAATCAGATCGGCATCGTGAGGAATGCCGTATTTAAAACCGAATGACAGAATGTTTATCCTTATTGGCGCAAGGTCTTTACTTTTTTGCGCAATATCATTGATAACAGACTTCAAGTCGTGGACATTGAAATAGGAAGTATCAATAATTTTGTCGGCGACAATTTTTAAGCTTTTCAACTGCTCCTGTTCGGTACGAATCCTGTCCAGAAGGCCATTACCCTGAGATATGGGATGGTGCCTTCGTGTCTGACTGTAACGCTGAAGCAGGATTTCTTCGCTAGCTTCAAGAAAAAGGATTTTGAAATCGTGTCCTTTTTCCTTTATAGAATCAAAAATGGATTTATACTTGGAAATAAAACCTCTTTCTCGCAGGTCCATCACAAATGCGAGCCCAACAATTTCAGAATCGCTTTCTATCGGTAGTTCCAAGAACTTGGGAAGCAACTCAACCGGCATGTTGTCTACGCAATAAAAGCCCGCATCTTCAAATGCCGCAATTGCAGTACTCTTTCCAGAGCCCGAAAGCCCTGTAATAATGATAATTTTTATCTTTTTCAATAGTTTAATCGGCGTTTGGGCTTAAAACTCTTCTTCTTCTTCTTCTTCCTCCTCCTTAATGATGGAGTAAATTTCGTCACTGCCAATAGCTTTTAACAGCTTTTTCTTGAAAGAGTCATTTTTTAGAATTCTGGAAATTCGAGCGAGCAGCTTCAAATGTAGACCTGTTGAATTTTCCGGTGTTATAAGTAGGAAAAAGATATGGGCAGGGAGTCCATCAATAGACTCAAAGTCGACACCTTTGCGGCTCAAACCAAAACCAAGAACCAGTGATTCAAGATCCTTCAATTTGCCGTGTGGAATTCCGATGCCGCCACCTATGCCGGTACTCCCGAGCCGTTCTCGCTCCATTAGCACTCTTACAAGATGCTCATGATTTACTCCGGCAATGCGGGCCACGGGCGATACCAGCTCTTCGAGAACCCCTTTTTTGTCACGGGCTTTCATGTCGACAAGGATTGTTTCTTTACGCAAAACATCAAGAATCTTCATTTCATGTTACCAAACAAATTGTTTTTTGATGTTACGAATTTCGGGCTGAAAAAACGAACCGCGAATCGTTTTTGATATATTGAGACCTTTGCAAAACGCCCCCTTTTGCCCAATTTCTGTGTCAGGCTCAACATTTTGCACGCAGTGAAGCTTTAGCTTTATCCTCAAAATACTAAATGTATTCCTGTGGTTAAAATTTTCGCCTTC
>JAZFVY010000141.1:0-5658 GCA_036447975.1 Desulfobacterales bacterium | reverse complement strand
TAAAGTTTTCCTTTGACAAGAAGTTCTTTTTTTGGCGTGAAAGTATAGGGAAAGATAGGCTTTTGTGTCAATGCAAAAGATGTCACATAGAATGGCGCTTTTGGGTTATTCGATTATGCGTAAGCTTTTTTGTTAGGATTATAGGACTGGATACCAGCGTGTTGTCATTGGTGATAGAGGACCTTATGTCGAATTTAGCCCAAATCAAGTAGTCATTGATAATCTACACATACCTAAGCAAAGACATGTCTATTTTACGGAGTGGAGATAGAATGACGAAAGCAATGTTATGGTATATGACCAGCGGCGCACCGTAAAATATGCGGACTATAAAATAGGACTTTATTACATCTCACCATCGGATTTGTATGTAGAAGGTTCTCCTGTCATGAATTGAAGCACCGGTAGAGACAGGGCAGTCGGGTTTCCTGAACCTGACACAAGCCAGACTTGAGTTTCCATTGGAAATGTCTGGATATAAAAAATCAGGAGAAGTAAGGTTATGGAAAAGGAAAAAGCCTGATGTATCACCCACACCAGATAAGAAGTGGAGGATATAATCATGGCGAAAATGAAAAAGAACAAGAAAGACCATCATTTAGAACCGCGTGGAGATGTCTGGTATTTTGAAGTAATGGTCAGGGGTAAACGCATCAAAAAGGCATTGTCTGGGTCAATCACTGAATCCAGAAGGCTTCGTGATAAATACCTGAAAGAAATAAGCGTGTATGGCGACATTCAAAGAAATGAGCCTGTAAAGGAAACAAAGGTATTTGGGGAAGTCGCCGAACAATGGGTTAAAATAATGTCTCAAAAAGTAAAATCCTCAACATTGGAGGATTATCGAGACGCTATGAATTATTACATTCTGCCCAGATTTGGAAATGTGCCAATCAACGACATTGATTTTCTGAATGTTGAAGAATTCAGAAGTGAAATGAAGTGTTCAAATAAAAGGAAAAACAATGTCCTTGTGCCGATGCGTTCAGTGATGAAGTTCGCTCTCAAAGCAGGATTGATAGACAAAAACCCAATGGACTTGATAGAGAACCTTTCCGTTAGCAAGCCTGAAATCCATCCTATGTCCATAGATGAGGTTCATCGGTTCCTGGATGTTGTAAAGCCACAATACAAAAACTTTTTTATAGTGGCTTTTTATACTGGGATGCGTTTCGGTGAGATGGCTGGTCTAAAATGGCAGAATGTTGATTTTAGGTTAGGTGTCATCAAGGTGAGGGAAACAAGGGTAAGGGGTGAAGAAGGTCGCCCCAAGACCATAGGTTCAATCAGGGATATTAAAATTTTGCCTCCGGTGGTTGAGGCGTTGAGAGACCAGCGGAAAGCCACGATGGGGAAATCAGATTATGTGTTCCTGAATTATTATGGTCGCCCACTGCTTCCTAATTCGGTGAATTTTCATATTTGGAAACCGGTATTAAAGAAAGCAGGCTTGAAGCCAAGGTCGCTTTACCAGACCAGACACACCTTCGCTACATTGATGCTGGATGCCGGAGAACTGCCAGGCTGGGTTCAGAAAATTATGGGACACGAGAGCCTGAAAATGATACTGGAACGGTATTATTCCTATATCAAGAACTATCAGCGTGATGAAGGCTCCGCATTTATGGAAAACGTTTATAATCCGAGTGTAAAAGAGAATGATGAGACGCCAGACGAGGATGAAAAATCTGAAAATTTTACACCAAATTTACACCAAAATGAAAAAAGGAAATTGGAACAATCTCCAATCTCCTGTAATCATAGGGTAAATAAACTCTAAAAATGGTGGGGAGTCCGGGAGTTGCACCCGGCTACGTGGATTTAGAGTCCACGCGATCACATGGCGATCCACCCCCCACGACATCTTTTTACCTGTCCCTTGTTTTAACGAAACAAAGGTCATTCGTCAATTCGAATAACAATTATAGCGATGCATTTTCCCTAAACCGCCTGACACAATTAATATCAATGTCAAGCAGCCTTGCAATATTGAACTTGGCCTCCATACACTTGGGAGACCCGCCGCGAGGATGAAGAACGCCCAATTTTAGATCCTCCCTGGCTTCACTCATCAATACCGGATCGGTGAGGTCTGTTACGGAAGCTCCCAGTCTGTCTGCCACATACGCCTTTGCTTCCTGAATTTTCATGCCACGGGTCATTTGCATGCGGGCCACCAGATCTCCGGCAGTCCGCATTCCGCCTATTCCCGAGGCAATGGCGTGTGTAATGGCCATACCAAGAGGATCACCAACCCCCACCTACAACCCGTCCAGACGGCAAATTTCTACCATGGCCTTAGAGGCTCTCGACGCAACATCCAGGGGCGGATGGTCGTTTACGGTAATCGCACCGACGCCCATGCCCATGTTGACATGAACCGGAATTTCGGCCACCTCACAGCACGCCTTCATGAAGGTGATTGCCCGGGCCACATTCCAGGGGGTGGATTTGCTTGCGTTGGTATTGCATACGGGTCCAAAAATTGTCACCCCTGCCTTCTCCGCCACTTTGACCTGATCGTGGGGATATAGCCCTGCTAGCCGAACGTCGTCGTAATTCAACCCGCCGTGCATTCCCAAAACAAATTCTCCGGCCATTCCAAGCTCCACACAAATTTCAGGGTATTCCTCTTTAAGCAGCTCTGTGGCCTTCAGCCCGGCCAGAAAATCGGCGTCTCCGGCAGCGCCTACGGTATCAAGGATAATTCCGTCAGCCCCGGATTCGTGCATCGCTTTGCTCACAAAGACGATATCTTTCACAGCATACTCGACAGCTGCTTCATAGGAGGCCAATGCCTCGTCAATCTTTCCTTCGGGCAGTAATTCCGAAGGATTCGGAAAAGGGCCGTCCGGCTGGCTGTAAAGACCCAGGTTCGGCATTGCTCCGTAAAAGACAGGTGCGGTGGTAACCGACAGCACCTGTTCCAAAAGCGGCTGTTCATAGGTAACAATCGGTTTAATCGGTTTGAAACTGTAATCCACATGGCCCATTTCAAGCGTGTCCGCGCCCATGAGCTTTTCATAAATCTGAAGGCACTGGAGCCGATCCACGTTGACCTGTGCGCGCATCATCTTAAGGGGTGTCCCATCATAGGAGAGCACAATTTCATTTCCCGGTTCAACGCTGACAAATCGATACGGAGAACTGAAAATATCTAAAAGATGTTGCAACTCTTCTTTGGAAAGCACTGGGATGCCACCCCTTTCCGCAGCGTCCTCTGTTCCCTCCACCAAGTCCCTCGTGAGTTCGCTTTCGCTCAAATAAACGGGAGAACCATCTCCAAAACGGGTAAATATCTGTTCCATTCTATCCTCCTTTATAGTTTAAAGCGGCACCCTTTTCAGCAGATTTGGCCAACCTGGAATATATGGCCAGGTATCCCTTCTCGACCTTCTTTTGCGGCAATTCCCATGCCTC
Organism: Desulfobacterales bacterium; assembly: GCA_036447975.1. Classification (GTDB taxonomy): domain Bacteria; phylum Desulfobacterota; class Desulfobacteria; order Desulfobacterales; family UBA11574; genus JAUVVL01. The sequence goes on along the minus strand of JAZFVY010000141.1, from coordinate 2,238 downwards.
GAGTCTTTCCCGAATTTTTTCTGGCAAAATAAGTATATATAGTCTAACATAAAAATCCTGGCCCTTTGGGCCGGGTCAGAGTTCAGAGGCCTTGCCATCTGTACGACTCAATTAAACTCCATGGTTAAGTTGTCCCCACTACTACAACCAAGGAGTAACGAATGAGTCGATTTCGAAGGTTAACACAGACGATCTGGCATTGCCAGTATCATGTTGTATGGGTACCCAAATATCGTTTTCGGATATTGAGCGGAAAAGTTGCAACTGAAATAAACAATTGTATCAGAGCATTTTCAGAGCAAAAAGAATTTGAAATTATTGAATTAAATGTTCAGATCGATCATGCTCATTTGCTCGTGATGGTTCCACCGAAAATATGTAAAACATCAGGAAGATAAGGAGAGACGGGCGGGGTAACCCAAAGCCTGGCCCTCAGGGCCAGGATCTTTACCGGATTGCAGATAGAAAGCTGTGAATGGAACCAAAGCTTGGGGAGGTCGTATGAAAAAATATTTTAGTCGGATGGGAGACGGGTCTCCCTGCGAAATGACGGAAAGTGAAATTATGTCTGACCTTGTCGAAGGTAGTGAGGATGCCGCCGATCGAGGGAAGATACAACCGCTAACCGATGATGAGCACAAGCACCTGCTGGAAATCTTTTGCTCGCCGTACAAGTTTGTCAGCGTCGAACCGGGAAATGAGGTCATTTTGACCTATGACGCCGCAACGCTGAAAATTCGGCGCGTCGGCGTTCATGTCGACCGGATTCAAGCCCTCCAGATCTATGAAAAGATCATGGGGGCGGATACCATGGAACTGGCCCATGTCGACTACAGTTTCAAACCGGTCAAACCGATCGCAAGTTTTGAGCAACCGATTTTGGAACAAGCTTTACTGACGACGCATATCCCTTTGTTTTACGGTGCCCAGCCCAACCTTGGATTATACAGTCAGCCGGACGGTCCCTTTCCGAACCCCGCCGAACTCATGCCCATGGGTCAAATCAAAGAAGCCCAGGAGTCATATGAAGCGGCCCTGAAAGATCTGGTCAAAGACATCGTCTACACCGGCAGTCTGCTGTATGAATCCGGTGCTGATGGGATCAATCTCGATACGACCGGTGCTGCCGGTGATGCCGATTTTCTGGCGACACTGCTGGCCACGGAACAACTGAAGGAAAAATATCCGGATATCTGTATCGAGATGGGCATGTCGGGTGAGTTCATTTTGGGGATGCACAGTCAGCTCACTTACAAGGGTCAAAGACTTGCCGGGATGTATCCCCACGATCAGCTAAAGATGGCTCAAGCCGCAGGCGTAACCATCTTTGGACCCGTGGCGAACACCAATACGAGCAAGTCGGCGGCGTGGAACTTGGCCAGAACCATCACCTTCATGAAAGCTTGTTGTGAAGCGGCTTCAATCCCTATTCACCCGAATATGGGTATGGGCGTCGGCGGCGTTACCGTCGCCGATCACCCGCCGGTGGATATCGTTTCGCGCTCCTCCAAAGCAATGGTAGAAATCTGCCGCCTGGACGGGTTGTAGGTTGGCGTCGGTGATCCGCTTGCGATGGCAATTACGCACGCTCACGCTTCGGGGATGGGCGGAATGCGGGCAGCCGGAGACCTGGTTGCACGTATGCAAATGACCCGGGGCATGAAAATTGATGAAGCAAAAGCGTATGTTGCCGGCAAGCTTGGCGTTACGGTATTGGAATTAACAGATCCGGTAATCATGAACGAGGTCCGGACCGATTTGGGAATTGGCGTTATTACACCTTTACCGGGCATGGCAAAAGGCATTGAAGCAAAATTTAACATGGCCAGAGTGCTGGATATCGATATCAATTGCGTAAAACGGTTTAAAGAGAGGGTTTTGCTCTGAAAGGGAAAAACAATGATAGAGGATAAAATTATAAAAGAAGCCAAACAGACGATTATCGATCACAACAAGGAAAGCGCCGTACAATTAACCGATCAGGTGATTGCCGGTGGACACGAGGGTATGGAATTATTGACCCGGGCATTCATCCCCGGCATTAACAAGGTGGGCGATTTGTTTGACAGGGGTCAGCTGTTTCTGCCTGAATTGGTGCTGTCGGCCGACGTCATGCAGGTGGTGACGGATATTATCAATGCCTCCCTGCCTGATCAGGATATGCAAATGCAAAAAGGGACCTTTCTCATTGCTACGGTAGCCGGCGACGTGCACGATATCGGCAAATGCATCGTTGTA
>JAZFVY010000140.1:0-10147 GCA_036447975.1 Desulfobacterales bacterium | reverse complement strand
AACGATGGCCAAGATTTTCGATTTCAATTATGTTCATAAGACAGTTTCTTATGCCCTGCTTTCCAGCGCGGGGTTTTCTATTCATGAGAAATTCAGCTTAATCCATTTCCTATTCCCCATCCCGGATTTCTCACGAGCCAGAGCGGTGCAGGAACAAGGCATTTCAGCCCGAAGACGTAGTGTTCTACTTCGAGAGCTGAATAACGCAGTTCCTGTGCCGCTCTGGCTCGCCTTTGGTGAAGAACATCAAATGCCTTTTTTTATCTTGCAGTATTACATTCTGCAATTCCGAACTTGAGATATATTAATGTATAATTCATTAATATCGTATTATTTTTCCATCCTGTTTGATGTTCTTCATAAGAAATTCGGGATATCCCCATTATCTACTTATTACCGGCCGCAACGCTTTCGCTATGGGCACGGCCACGATAATCTTAAGAGCATCACCCAAAATAAAGGGATACATTCCCACAGCAAGTGTTTTTGACAAAGTCATGCCGGTCAGAATCTTAAGCCATGTTACACCACAGGCGTAGACAATAATACCGCCAAAAACCATGGCAATGACATCAAAAACGACACGTTGTCCACCTTTATCCGATATCAGGCCGATAACATAAACCGCCGGAAGATACCCCAGAAGGTATCCGCCGGTAGGGCCTAAAATATGTCCAATTCCCCCCCTGCCGATGGAAAAAATTGGAAGTCCGCAAGCGCCTACCAAGATATAAACCGCCACACATGCAAATCCCCAACGTGATCCCAATAAAAGTCCTGAAAGAAATACAAAAAGATTCTGAAGAACAATCGGAACCGGACCTATGGGTATTGCAAGGTATGCCCCTGCCGCAATCATTGCGGCCATAAGTGAGGCATATACGGTCATGTGAAGTTGTTTAGAAGTGTTCATATATTTTTCCTCTCTTAACTATTGCTTTTTTCCTCTGTCCCCTGCCCTCTTTCTTCCGTCCTCTTTCCTCTGTCGTCTGATCAGTCATGAAAGCAGTCACCATAGATAATTCTTTTTAATGACCCGTCTGCAAGCTTCAATACCAACGCTCCGTTCTCGTCCACATCGATGGCAACGCCTTCGGATACATCATGGGTTGTGACGATTCTGACATGACGGTTTAGCGTCACAGTATATCTCTTCCATTCAGAGATCACATTATCCAGGGCCGTATTATTGAGCTGGTTTTCAAATTCATCCAGAAACTTAGATAAAAGCTGTTTTCTCGGAATCTCCCTGCCAAGGATTTTTTTTAATGAAGTCGCCATGGGTTCGCTGGTGCTAGGATCGTTATTCACATTGACACCCAGTCCGATATTAATATATGTGATCATATCTGCTTCGGCCTCCATTTCAGAAAGAATTCCTGCAATCTTCTTGTCACCCACAAGGATGTCGTTGGGCCACTTTACCATTGCATCAATATTGAACATACTGCGCAGTGTTCTGGCCAGAATCATCGATGCCGCAAAGTTGATCCTGGAACTTAAAACCGGGGGTATTTGCGGCCGGAGTACAATGGTAAAATAGAGTCCCCCTTCTGAAGAAAGCCAGGGCCTTTTCAAACGACCACGCCCTTGTTTCTGACATCCCGCAATGATAACGGTAAAATCGGGGCAGTCGTTCCTGGCAAGGTTTCTGGCAATGTCCATTGTGGAGGTAACTTCATCAAAATAGTGTATCTTTGACTCTCTAATCCCAAATTCCCAGGAATAAAGAACGTCAGGACTGCTTATAAGTCGGTATCCCTTTGGTGTTGCCTCAATATTGTATCCAAATTCCTGTAACTTTTTGATATGCTTCCAGATGGAAACCCTCGAAACCCCGAGAAGAGAACTGAGCGTCTCTCCAGAAACAACAGCCTTTTCAGCCCTTAATATTTTAAGAATCTGACCTTTCATTTTTTTCGTCTTTTGGTTAGCCTCTTTGATCGCATTGGTTAACGCAATAGAGATAAAAAGTCAACCCTGATGGTCTCGTAAAAAGAGACTTTTGCAAAATGCTCAGTTTTGTTCAAGTTCAAGGAAGGCGAAAATTTTAACCACCCCGTACGATCTTCTGGACCTACGGGGCAGGCACGAATACATATAGTATTTTGAGGATAAAGCTAAAGCTTCACTTCGTGCAAAATGTTGAGTCTGACTCAGAAATTGGGCAAAAGGGGGCGTTTTGCAAAGGTCTCAAAAAGTCTTTTGCGAGGGCCATTGTGTATTTTGCGGAAAAAGCGGGTTATTGCAATACTCCCACAGAAAAGGCCAGGATGAACTGCCCGGCGTAATACAAGGGTAGACCGATGAACCGGTTGAAAAATTCCTTCTTTATAAAACGATCCCGAGCCACGAACAAATCGGAAATGTAAAAAAGGAGGGCGCCGCCAATAACCATTATCCGTCCCGACATGGTCAGTCCGGAATCTATAAAAACCGACCATGCTCCGGATAGCATGACGACGATAACGACAATGTAGAGTAGAACCGGTACGTTCATTGATCCAAGATGGGGTTTGAGCCGAAAATAGATCCCGCTGCTGACGAAAATAATTATTATAGACCCCGCCCAGCTCCACGCACCTGGATTCGCTACATGGAAAAAACCAAATATATAAAAAACATGTCCCAATAAAAACGAGATAAGACCCACAAGAAACATCTTTTCACGAGGAAAGGCAAGGCAAATATCCCCACACAGACAGAATATCAATCCGGCAAGCAGAAATTGATAATATCGATTAATATGATGGGGCTGAACCAGTATCGCAATTATAAAAAGTGATGACAGAAGGGTTTTGGTTGGAACAAGCCCTCTTAAATTTTCCTTCCTTTCATAATGGAGAAGCCCAATCAGCAAGATTGTCGCTATAATTATAATCATAATATTGAGCATGATTTATTTCTCTTCTCTACTATAGCTATTCTCAAAAGAACCTTCCAAAAAAGCCTACCTGATTATCAACAAACCGAGTTTGTTTTTCTTTTAAAACTATTGCGATTTTATTCCGACAGTTTCTGCAAAAAAACAGGCAGCAACATGGTCTTTTTTCACTTCCTTGAGCTCCGGTTCATTCTGGTTACAGATATCCTGTACGTATAAACAACGGGTATGGAAACGGCATCCCTTTGGGGGGTTGATGGGGCTGGGCACATCCCCTCTTAAAATGATCCTATCTCGTTTAAGCTCTGGATCCGGAATGGGTGAAGCAGAAAGCAGTGCCTGGGTGTAAGGGTGTAGGGGCGTTTGATAGAGTTCTTTGCTATTTGCCAGTTCAACAATTTTGCCTAAATACATCACTGCCACGCGATCACTCACATGCTCGACAACGCTCAGGTCGTGAGAGATAAAAAGATATGTGAGACCAAACTCTTGCTGCAGGTCTTTGAGCAGATTTATAACCTGGGCTTGTATGGAAACATCCAGGGCAGATACCGCCTCATCGCAGACTATAAGTTTGGGGTTAAGTGCCAGGGCTCTTGCCACACCGATCCTTTGACGTTGCCCGCCGGAAAACTGATGAGGATAGCGACGCATGTGTTCCTTGCGCAACCCGACCACATTCAACAATTCAAGGACTCTTTCGTTCCTTTCCAGGCGATTTTTTACTCCGTGGATCAACAGCGGCTCACCAATGATATGAGACACAGTTTTTCTAGGATTGAGGGAAGAAAACGGATCCTGGAAAATGATCTGCATCTTTTTACGCAAAGCGCGCATCTGGTTATAATCGTAGGCCAGAATATTCTCACCCTCAAAGAAAACCTCCCCGGAAGTCGGCTCTTCCAGTCTAAGAATGGCTCTGCCAAATGTGGTTTTTCCGCATCCTGATTCCCCCACCAATCCAACCGTCTCTCCCTGCCGAATTGTCATGCTAACACCATCGACAGCCTTGACCGAAGCAATTTCCTTATGAAAAACGCCGCCTCGGATGGAATAATATTTGACCAAATTGCTGGCCCGAACAAGGGGCACTGATTCTGTTTGAAGATCATGCATACTTCAAACACCTTACGGTATGATTTTCCCCAACCTGGTACATCTCGGGCCTTACCTTGTGGCATTGGTCGAAAACATCCGGACATCGGTCGCCAAACAGGCATCCTTCAGGAAGATTTAATAGCGACGGCACGATGCCGGTAATGGTTTTGAGCCGGCCGCCCTCGGTTTCCCGGCCGAGTACCGGAATCGACTCCAGAAGCCCGACGGTATAAGGGTGTTTCGGGTTAGAAAAAATGGTTTTGACATCAGTGTATTCCATTACCTTTCCGGCATACATAACCACCACGAACTGGGCCATCTCGGCGATAACACCTAGGTCGTGGGTGATAAAGAGGATAGTAGCGCCGGAATCGGCTTTGAGCGTGTTCATCAGATCCAGAATCTGAGCCTGGATGGTTACGTCCAGCGCAGTGGTGGGCTCATCGGCTATCATAAGCTGGGGGTTGCACGAAAGGGCCATGGCGATCATCACGCGCTGGCGCATGCCGCCGCTCATCTGGTGAGGGTAGTTTGACAGTCGTTTTTCCGGGTCCGGTATACCCACCAGTTGAAACATTTCAATGACCCGATTCCGCGTGCCACTTCGGGAAAGCTTTTGATGAAGGCGGATGACCTCTCCAACCTGGTCACCGACCGAAAATACCGGATTTAACGACGTCATCGGTTCTTGGAAGATCATGGATATACGGCAGCCTCTGATCTTGCGCATCTGGGCTTCGGAATATTCGAGGATATTTTGACCTTCAAAAATAATCTTGCCGCCTACAATCCGTCCGGGCGGCTGGGGAATAAGCTGGATGATGGAATGGGCTGTCACACTTTTGCCGCAACCCGATTCTCCCACAAGCCCCAAGGTTTCCCCTTTTCCGATGGACAGACTTATATCATCCACGGCCTTTGCCACATACCCATGGACGTCGAAATAGGTTCGCAAATTCTGAATATCCAAAACATTGTTGTTATCCATAAAGCCTTAGCTCAACCTCACTCCACCTTCAGTCCCTTAATCTCGGATCCAGGGCATCACGCAAACCATCGCCAAGGAGGTTAAAGCCGAGCACCGCAAATAAAATAGCAATGCCCGGAAAAGTCATCACCCACGAAGCCCTGAGAATCAGCGACCGGCTACTGGCTATCATGGCGCCCCATTCCGGTGTGGGTGGTTGGGCGCCTAAACCAAGGAAACTAAGGGCCGCAGCATCCAGAATGGCAGATGCAAAACTCAGAGTCGTTAGAACAATCAGCGGACCGAGACAATTGGGCAAAATGGCGATAAATATAATCCGCCAGTCCCTGGCACCGACGGCTTTGGCAGCCATTACATAGTCCTTTTCATATTCCTCCAGCACGCTGCCGCGGACGATACGGGCAAACCGCGGCACATATGTGATACTGATTGCTATCATAGCGTTTTGCAGGCTGGGTCCCAGAAACGCCACCACCACAATGGCCAGAAGAAGATAAGGAAAGGCAAGAATGATATCCATGATGCGCATAATGACGTTGTCCAAAGCACCCTTGTAATAACCGGAAATTGAACCGAGCAGGGTTCCCAGGACAAAGGCCAGCCCCACGCTGACCACCGCCACAGTCAGGGAAACGCGGGCACCGTAAATTATCCTTGAAAAGATATCCCGGCCCAGGTCGTCGGTGCCGAGGATATTCTTATCCGAACCGCCATCTTTCCAGGCCGGCGGTTTGAGCTGGTCGTAGAGCGAGATCTCCACAGGATCGTGAGGGCTCAGTGACGGTGCGAAAATAGCAGCAAGCACAAAACCGGCTACTACAATCAATCCGGCCACTGACGTCTTGTTCCGCCATAGCTGGCCCAACTGATCCAACAGCGGGTGCCGGTCTTCAGGACTTTTTTTTGAATTCCCTTTTTTCATGAAAACCACAATTACTAAACACTAATCCGTGGGTTAATCACCGCATAGAGCACATCTACCATCAAGTTGATCACGACGAACACCGCGGCAATAACCAGCGTGCCACCTTGAATTACCATGTAGTCGCGCTTCATAACCGCGTCAAACATCCATTTACCCACACCGGGCCAAGCAAAGATGGTCTCGGTAAGGATAGCCCCACCGAGGGCAACGCCGAACTGCAGACCGATGGTAGTGACAACAGGAATCAGTGCGTTGCGAAGCGCATGTTTGAACGTCACAATAAACTGCGACAGACCCTTGGCTTTGGCTGTTTTAATGTAATCCTGGCGAAGGACTTCGAGCATGGATGAACGCGTCATCCTGGCCACAATAGCCATTGGAATGGTGCTCAAGGTTGTGGCCGGCATAATGATATGCCACAGCACGTCTTTCAGCGCCCCCCAGTTCTTAGTCAACACGGCGTCCAGTATATAAAAGTTGGTGATAACTTCCAGATCGACACCGACGCTTATCCGCCCGGACAAAGGCAGCCATCCGAGGTTCACAGAAAAAATCAGCATGAAAACCAGCCCCAGCCAGAAAATGGGCATACTGACCCCGATCAGTGCGCCGAGCATACTCAGATAATCAAAAATGGAATACTGCCTGGTGGCGGAAATAATACCGAATATGATGCCGAAAAAGCAGCTGATGAACAAGGCAGCGACGGAAAGCTCAATGGTTGCGGGAAAACGCTCCTTGACCTCTATCCAGACCTTTTGCCGGCTCCATATTGTTTCTCCTAGATCCCCTTTCATTAAACGTTTCAGGAACATCCCGTACTGAACGTGCAGGGGTTCATTCAGTCCCAGGTGCTCCCGGATCTCATGAAGGGCCTTCTCGGTGGCCCGTTCTCCGAGCAGCAGTTCGGCCGGATCCCCGGGCGTTATGCGAAGCATGAAAAAAACAATGACAGATACCCCCAGAAGGGTTGGAATCAGTATCAGTATTCTTCGAATAATGTAAGCCAGCATAGGAGGTTATCTTTTTAAATGACAAGGGGGAAGAGATTAATCTCTTCCCCCCGTTGTAGATGGATTTGGCTGATTTCTGTTATTTATTCAACCAGACGTTTTTCATCCGAACGGAACTTGTGGGATGAAGCTTAAAATTCTTCACACTCTTAAGGGCGGGCCAGATGACCGTGGAATGGGCGATACTGATTACCGAGCATTCATCAAAGATCAACTGCAGAGCTTTTTTGTAAATTTCGGCCCGCTTGGCCTGGTCAATAGTCTGTTTCCCTTGCAGCATCAGCTCGTGGTATTCCTCGTTCTTCCACTGAGTCCTGATGGAAGAGGATGCCAGACCGTCGAAAAGCACGGCCAGGAAGTTGTCCGGGTCGCCGTTGTCTCCGGTCCAGCCCAGTTGAAAGAGATCCATGTCATCGGGTTGTTCTCTCTGGCGCTTCAGGTAGGTTCCCCAGTCATAGCTCACGATTCTGGCCATTATGCCGACCTTTTTAAGATCTGCGGCCATAGCCACGCCGATCTTCAACCCATCGGGGTTATACGGCCTGGGAACCGGCATGGACCAGAGTGTGATCTCTCCAAGTCCTTTGCCTTCAGGAAAACCGGCTTTGGCCAGTAATTCCTTGGACAGTTCAGGATCATATTTAAACCCTGGGACATTCTCATTGTAACCCCACATGGTTGGCGGAATCGGGTTTTTGGCAACTTGTCCCATGCCCTGATAGAGATTGTCCACGATGGCCTTGCGGTTGATGGCATGGGCAATAGCCTTGCGCAGATTGATGTTGCTTTTCCATGGTTCCTTGGTGTGGTTGAAGGACAGGTAGCCGATATTCATTCCCGGTTGTGTAGGAAGTATTAAATTTGGATCTTTTCTGGCAAGACCCACATCGGCAGGGTTAGGGAACTGGCAGATATGGATATTGCCGGTTTTGAGTTCCAGAAAGCGAACTGAATTTTCCGGGATGGAGCGAAAAACGATCTTGTCCAGATATGGCCCGCCGGATTTATCCCAATAATTTTTGTTTTTCTCAAGGACAATCTGGTCGTCTCTAACCCATTTGACAAACTTGAATGGACCGGTTCCCACGGGATTGCGCACAAACTCCTTTGGATTTTTCAGAAAACCGGTAGGGCTAATGATAGAGGCAAAATCCATGCCCATATTGGCCAGAAAAGGTGCCTCGACCCTTTTTAGTTTGAAAACTACCGTATACTTACCGGTTGCCTCAATAGACCCAATGGTATCGTCCATTTCCATTGACACCCAGTACTCGGGCGTTCGATCCTGAGCAGGAATTTTCCATCCCTTGCCGTGAAATTTAACGTTGGGCTCTTTCATCATACGACCGATGGAAAAAACTACGGCATCGGCGTTAAAAGGTGTACCGTCGTGAAATTTGACTCCCTTTCTCAAATTAAAGGTATACTTTTTGCCGTCCTTAGAAACTTTCCAGGACTTGGCCAGCCCGGGTTCTAAAGCCGTAGATTCATCTTTATACGCCACAAGCGCCTCGTAGATGTTGTCACAGATCATAAATGAGTTTCCATCTGTTTCATAAGCCGGATCCAGCCCTACACTGTCACCGCCGCGACCGAAGATCAGCGTGCCCCCGCTTTTGGGTGCCGCGGCTACAATCGAACCGGTTAAAAGAAATGCCAAGACTGTCAACAATACTGCAATTTTTTTCAACATGTGTATCCCCCCTTTTCATTTGATCCTGCATTAATATTAGCTCTTAACCAACAAACCCCTGCCAATTAAATCCATTATTAACTATCAGAAACTTTTCCTGCTGTCAAAAAAAAATTACGCATTTAGGGTAACGCAAAACAAAGCAAAAAATTTCTAGCCCGGATTTTTCATCCCGCTCGAAGCGAAATTTATTTTCAAAAGCATATATATTCTTCATGAGAAATTCGGATTAAGCACTAACGTTCATGTTATTAGGCGTTGCTTAAATTTTTTCCCATCATTATTTCCAGCATCGTATCGTCAACATTTGCCATACCAATTTTGCTAATTTTGCTTAAATAGTAAATCGTTTTTTCAGCCGTTTTTCCAACAAAACCCTCTAACTCGGTAATGCCATGATTATTTAAAGCCATATAAGCCGAACGGATGGCCGAATCCGTGGAGCTGACTACTTTCAAAGCACACCCCCCTTTAGCGCCGTCACAGAGCATTCCGCCTAGATCGCTTACGAGGTTATTGACAGCTAAGGCAATCTTCTCCATATCTTTTCCTTTTTGCTGATAAACAATCGCAATAGCTGCGCCTACACCGGCCGCTATCGAGCAACCACAAAGGGGTGATAAATCGCCTGTAAAACACTTAATATAGCTGTTCATCAAATGGGATAAAGCAATACTTTGAAGAATCTTTTTTTCTTCGATTTTGAAATATCTTCCAACATTATAAGGGACTAAAATAGCGACAATTCCCTGATTGCCGCTCCCGCCACTCGACATTGCCGGGAAGTTCAGGCCTGCCATTCTGGCGTCTGAAGCAGAGGCGGTTAGTATTTTACTGGAGGAAAAAATACCATCCAAAAAGTACCCCTTCTTCATTAGATCGGAAAGATAATAACCGACCTTTTGCAGCTTTTGCCCTGCTTCGGAAATCTTCAGATTCATATCAATGCCGCGCTGGATGTAGTTATAATCCTCAACATCTAAATGCTCGACCAAATCAATCATCTCGGATATTTTCATTTTCTTGAGTATCGATTTATATTCTTGCCCCTTGGATGTAATTTCATTTCTCTTTTTCTCGAAAATTGGTCGGCCATTTTTTTCCAGGCAAACAAGATTCGTGTGGCCATTTTCAATCACAGCCCTGGTGGAACCTCTTTCAGTTTTAATAAAAACATCTATGTATAGATCGGTTTTGGTCTCATCGTAAGTAATTTTTGCTTTATTTGCCCGAATCAATGCTTTGGCCTGGCCTATCATATCCTCTCTGGTCCCCTTCAAAATCTCCATCTTCAATTCGGGTTGTTTGATTAGTGCTCCGAGAACACCGGCAATTAGATTCCCTTTTTCCCCGCCGGTATTAGGCACCGTTATAGCCAAACCGTTTTTATACACCCCTGTGTCGACTGTTATATTTATTTCCTCAATCCCGCCTTCGATTTCTTTAGAGGCTATGCTGGCAGCATATGCTACCGCGATCGGCTCTGTACATCCTAATGCGGGAAATACCTCGTTTTTTAGAACCTCTTTAAAAAGATTCAATTTGC
>JAZFVY010000139.1:0-2842 GCA_036447975.1 Desulfobacterales bacterium | reverse complement strand
AAGCGATTTGATTTAAAAATGAAACATCCTATTAAAACAAAAACCTTTATTAATAGTCCGTGCAGGTTCTTTAATTACGAGCCTTTATCAACGAGTTTTTTCAGTAAAAATTTAATTATACCTGAAGGGGTAATATCTTAAAAAAAACTAACGTGTTACTTTTCTTTTTTCTCGTCTTCAATTATCTCAAGGATCTGACGATATACTACAACTCCGCCGCCGATAACACCTAAAATAATAAAGATCGTTATAAAAACACCCTTTGTCCCCAACCATTTGTCAAGGTAAAATCCAATAAAAAAACAAAAAGCAATGCACCCGGCCATGGTAAGGCCCAGTTGCGTTACAATGTGAAGATTTTCGGCCCATACACGATCTTTCTTATAGTCAAAAATCTTTTTTTTTTCTGTTCCGGCATTTGTTGCGCCCATAACCATATGAAATGTTAAGCAATAATGCGCTCAAAATATTATTGACATAAAAACAATTGTCAGATAGCAGATATTATTCCCAACTGTCAAGTAGATAAGTTTTTTTCATTTGGTTGTTTTATAATAATACCAATCTTGTTATAATCTTTCACTGCAATTACATCAAATTTTATATTGCCATAATACAAAACTTCTGGTTGCATAAAAAATATTGTTGTCATCACTAGTGTCCGATTATCAATTATAATGCGAGAGGCCTTTGAAAAATGCTCAATGTTGTTCAAGTTCAAGCCTCGGGCCCGTGGGGCCTACGCCCCGGAGGGGAAGGCGAAAATTTTAACCACCCCGTACGATCTTCCGGACCTACCCCGGTGAAATGGCTTACAGATTTCACTGGGCAGGCGGGGCAGGCACGAATACATTGAGTATTTTGAGGATGAAGCTAAAGCTTCACTTCGTGCAAAATTTGAACCTGACCCCAGAGAAATAGGCCCGCCCTGTGGAATCCCCATAGGGGTCCGCGGAGCGGAATTCCACGGGGCAAGCATTTCACAGGGCAGGCACAGAAATTGGGCAAAAGGGAGCGTTTTGCAAAGGTCTTTGCGAGTGATACCTGTTTAAGAAGCTTTATGAAACTTTCTGCTGCTGAAAAATTGCGTCGTCTTTATAATCAGTTTTCCGGGGACGATCATGTTCTGATTGTAATTAACGCAGATCCGGATGCCATTTCAAGTGCCATGGCTCTCAAGAGATTGCTGTGGCGCAAGGTCGCAGGTGTAACCATATCCAATATCAATGTTATCGAACGCCCTGACAATCTTACCATGATTCGACTCTTGAGAGTCGCCCTCATTCACATTAATGAAATAGACGAATCCCGGTTCAATCGCTTTGTAATCGTTGATTCCCAGCCGGATCATCATGAAGCTTTTGCCAAATACACACCGGATGTAATCATTGACCATCATCCTGACACCGGCTTCCAAGCGCCTTTTCTGGACATTCGCCCTAAATATGGAGCCACAGCCAGCATTATGACCGAATATTTAAGGGCAGCCAGGATAAAACCTTCTGCGAAACTGGCCACAGCTCTGTTTTATGCCATCAAGACAGACACAGACAACTTTAAGCGGCAAACAACAATTGAAGATGTCAGGTCATTTCAATTTCTTTATCGACATGCAAATATCCACCTTGCCCGTAAGATCGAACGATCAGACCTCAAACTCGATTTTTTAAAATATTTCAAACGAGCCCTGGAGCACAAGCGCATGCGAAAAGGCAGGGTCTTTGCCCATCTTGGCCAGGTGGTGAACCCGGATGTGTGCGTACTCATTGCAGATTTTTTCATGAGAATTAATTCTGCCAACTGGAGCATTGTCTCTGGCTTATGTGATAAAACACTGGTTCTTGTCTTTAGAAATGACGGAATTCGTAAGAATGCCGGCAAAGTGGCAAAAGAAAGTTTTGGCCTTATCGGTCCTGCCGGAGGGCATAAAAGTATGGCACGTGCTGAAATTCCACTTGCAGATCTAAAACATGTCGTTGACCATAAGGATGATAAAAAGCTCTTAAACTGGATTGTCAATATGATTGAAAAAAAGCAGGGAAAAAGTGACTTCTAATACCATGGACATATCAGTGACCATACTCGGTTCAGGCACATGTGTACCGTCACTCAGGCGAAGCTCCTGTTCGGTTCTCATGAGAATAAATGACAAAGTGCTGCTGTTCGATTCCGGCACCGGCACCATAAGGAGGCTTCTTGAAGCTGAAACATCCATTTTCGATGTTTCATTTATTTTTTACAGCCATTTCCATCCTGATCATACCGGTGAACTGGTCCCATTCCTGTTTGCCAACAAATACCCTGATGGAACTCGACGTCAAATACCGATCACGTTTGTGGCCGGAAAGGGCTTTTCAGCATTTTATGACAAGTTGAAAATGGTCTATGGTTCTTGGATCGAACTTGCGCCTGGTCTTTTAAACATAGTTGAGCTTGACAATAACGCTCGTGATACTTGCGGTTTTGATGATTTTATGGTGGAATCACTTCCTGTTGAGCACAATGAAGAGAGTATAGCATACAGAATAACTAGTCCCAACGGAATATCGGTGGTATATTCCGGTGATACGGATTTTTCCCATAACCTTGTCACCCTTTCCAGGGATGCGGATCTTCTGATATGCGAATCGGCACTTCCCGACGACCTGAAGGTCAAAGGGCATCTAACGCCCTCTTTGGCAGGCGAAATTGCAAGCCTGGCAAACGTCCGCAAACTAGTCTTAACCCACTTTTATCCAGAATGCGACCTGGTAGATATTGAAAAACAGTGCCGCAAAACCTTTGCCGGCCCGCTCGTTCTGGCAGAAGATCTTATGAAAATAGAATTATAGCTTGATTAGTG
>JAZFVY010000138.1:0-2385 GCA_036447975.1 Desulfobacterales bacterium | reverse complement strand
AAAATAAGATTAGGGTTTAGGGCAAGGCGCGAAACGGTGAAAAAGCGGAGCATACACGTAGTATGTGAGCATTTTGAACCATTTCGCAACGCCGCCATGGGCACTTAGATTGTTTTTGAGATAGGTTCTACTAAACAGTGGTCAAATATGTCTATTGAATCAAAAATTGTTGGGATGGCAAAAGCAGCCCGGGCTGCTTCACTGGAGATTGCCAAATGTCCTTCAGACAAAAAAAATGAGGTTCTGGTTGCCATTGCCGATAATATTGAAAAACTGGCATCCCATATCCAGGAAGAAAACCAGAAAGATCTGGCGCGTGCAAAAAAGATGGGGCTTTCCGATGCCATGATCGATCGGCTCACCGTAACGGACGCTACCATTAAATCCATGTCCCAGGGAATAAGAGAGGTTGCCCAGCTTAATGATCCTGTCGGTTCAACAAGCAAGGCCTGGCTGAGACCCAACGGTCTTAAAGTGTCACGGATGCGCATACCCCTTGGGGTAATCGGCATTATTTATGAATCACGACCGAATGTCACCATAGATGCCGCCGGCCTTTGTCTGAAAGCCGGGAATGCTGTGATACTTCGCGGCGGATCAGAAGCATTCAGTTCGAATCAAGCACTTGCCGGTATTGTCGGTCAGGTACTTGGTGAAACCGGTCTCCCTGTGGAAACAGTCCAGGTTGTACCCGTCAGAGACAGAAAAGCTGTCAACGTACTTTTGAATCAGGAGGAATTTGTCGATCTCATTATTCCGCGCGGAGGAGAGGGGTTGATCCGTTTTGTGGTGGAGCATTCGACAATACCTGTTTTGAAACACTATAAAGGTGTATGCCATGTCTTTGTGGATGAAGGTGCAGATATTGAAATGGCCCAAGAGATCTGTTACAATTCCAAGGTGCAGCGCCCGGGCGTGTGCAACGCCATGGAAACAATGCTTGTCCATCGGTCAATGGCGCAGGAATTTCTGCCGAAAATGGCAGAGCGCTTTGTAAAGACCGGTGTTGAAATAAGAGGCTGTCTTGAAACCTGCCGTATTTTGCCGGGAGCACATAAGGCCGGCGAATCGGACTGGCCGGAAGAATATCTCGATCTTATTCTGGCTGTCAGGGTGGTGGAAGATATGGAGCAGGCCATCTCCCATATTGCAGAGTATGGTTCCAGCCATACTGAAACCATCGTAACGCGCGATTTTAATAGGGGCAACCGTTTTGTGCGTGAAGTCGATTCTTCAGTTGTGCTGGTAAATGCTTCCACCCGCTTTAACGACGGTGGTGAGCTGGGCCTGGGAGCTGAGATCGGCATCAGCACTTCAAAGTTGCATGCCTTCGGCCCCATGGGTGTGGAGGAACTTACCACCACCAAGTTTTTGGTGTTTGGGGATGGACAGGTTAGAAGTTAGAACATCAAATAACCAGGTTGTTTGTAATGCGCATAGGGCTTTTTGGCGGTACTTTTAATCCGATTCACTTAGGGCATATTCAGGTTGTTCATGAAGTCCAAGAAGGGTTAGCCCTGGATAGGATCATTCTAATTCCATCAGCCCTGCCACCTCACAAGGAGCCGGGCGGTGTGGCGGATGCCAGAGACCGCATGGAGATGATCCGCCTTGCAATTGCAGACTATCCGGATTTTACGGTTTCCGATGTTGAACTGAAACGTTCAGGACCTTCATATACAATCGATACAGTGCGTCATTTTAAGGCCGCTCTGCCTAAAGACTCCGCTCTCTATCTAATCCTGGGGCTGGACGCCTTTCTTGAGATAGATACCTGGAAGTCATATACGGATCTTTTTCTGCTGGTTCCTTTTATTGTTATGGCCCGAACCGGTACGGGAGATAGTGACAATGCTTTGAGATGGCAAACCCTTGAAGCTTATCTTAAATCAAGGATATCCGAAGGCTATCAATTTTCGGCTTCGCGATCATGCCATGTTCATGATGAAAACCAGCCGATCTTTGTCTATAATGTGACCCCTGTTAATATTTCATCAACGAAAATTCGTCAACTTATCAAAAAAGGTAGCGCAATTAGATCTCTGGTGCCTAAAATCGTCGAAGATTTTATAAAAACCAAAGGACTTTATTTATGACAAATGAGCCAGATCCTTTTCCGGATCAATCACTTGATCTTTATGTTAAAGCTGCTTTGGGGAAAAAAGCAATCGGACTTGTGATTCTCGACGTTAGCGAATTAACTTCCATTGCGGATGTCTTTATGGTCTGTAGCGGGAATTCTAACCGCCAGGTTTCGGCGATTGCGGAATATATTCAGGTGGATCTTAAGAAGCAAGGCATTAAGCCGCTGAGTGTAGAGGGTATAAAAGAAGGGCACTGGGTTTTGCTCGATTATGGCCATGTGATCATTCATATTTTTTATGA
>JAZFVY010000137.1:0-4771 GCA_036447975.1 Desulfobacterales bacterium | reverse complement strand
TGACAAAAAAAAGATTTCTGAAGGAGTCTTTGCCATTGAAATTGTTGCACCAAAGGTTGCCGCTAAGAGACAGGCAGGTCAGTTTATTGTTTTAATAGTAGATGAGAAAGGTGAAAGAGTGCCGCTGACGATAGCTGGTTCTGACCAGGATAAAGGAACTATTGACATTGTCTTTCAGGCTGTTGGTCCTACCACAAAACGTTTAGCTGCCTTGGAAACAGGCGATTGTATAAAAGATGTAGTTGGGCCTTTGGGACATCCTACTCACATTGAAAATTTCGGAACAAGTGTGTGTATTGGTGGTGGTATGGGTACTGCCTTGATAACGCCAATTACGCAGGCTTTGTATGAAGCGGGAAATAATGTGATTTCTATCATAAGTGCACGCAATAAAGATTTATTAATTATGGAGGATAGGCTGCGTGAAATTAGTGCCGAACTGCTGATTGCTACAGATGATGGGTCTAAGGGATTTCATGGTTTTCCTACTCAGATACTACAAGAGATGGTTGATAACAAGAAAAAGATCGACATAGTTTTCGCTGTTGGCCCAGTACCACTTATGGCCGCCGTAAGCAAGCAAACCAAACCATACAATATCAAAACAATAGTAAGTCTAAATCCGATTATGGTTGATGCTACCGGAATGTGTGGTGCATGTCGTGTATCTATTGACGGTGTAGAAAAATTTGCCTGTGTTGACGGCCCAGAATTTGATGGTCACAAGGTTGATTTTGACTCATTGATGAAGAGGCTCAGGATTTATGTTGATGACGACAAAGTTGAAAGAGAATGCGCTAATAAAAAATGTCAGGTAGACACTACTTCAGAATCAGAACAATTAGACAAGAAAAAAGACATTACCGCCGAAAAGGTGGAGGAAAAATTGGCAAGTCAGGAAACTGGTGAGAAAACAGAGGGAAAGAAAGTAAAAGTCCTCAGACAACAGATGGCACAACAATCCGCAAAGGCAAGAATTAAGAATTTCAAAGAAGTTACTTTTGGATTTGATATTGAATCGGCTCAATTAGAAGCTAGTAGATGTCTTCAGTGTAAAAAACCATTATGCCTTGATGGTTGCCCAGTAGGCATAGATATACCTGCGTTTATTAAGCTTATAGGTGAGGGTGACTATATCGGTGCAGCCAGAAAGATAAAAGAGACAAATAGCCTTCCTGCAGTATGTGGCCGCGTGTGTCCCCAGGAAGATCAATGCGAAAAGGTCTGCGTGGTTGGCAAGAAATCTTTACCCGTATCAATTGGCAGTCTGGAACGCTTTGTCGCCGATTATGAAAGAAAAAATGGAGATAAATATCTTCCGGAAATTCCTGATAAGACTGGACACAAGATTGCTGTGGTAGGTTCCGGTCCTGCCGGTCTTGCCGTCGCAGGAGAATTAGCAAAAAAAGGACATGGAGTAACTATTTTTGAAACATTACACAAGGCTGGAGGTGTACTTGTTTATGGAATACCAGAGTTCCGATTGCCAAAAACAATAGTAGAATCTGAAGTAAATTATTTAAAGAAATTGGGTGTAAAATTTGAATTAAACTCAGTTATTGGAAAAACTGAGACGGTAGATGAACTTTTAGAAAACGGTTTTGATGCTGTTTTTCTGGGCACAGGAGCGGGTTTACCATTCTTTATGGGAATACCAGGAGAAAATCTTAATGGTGTGTATTCAGCGAATGAATACTTAACCAGAGCAAATTTAATGAAAGCATACGATCCAGAATATGATACACCTATATTAAGGAGGAAAAAAGTTGCTGTAGTAGGTGGTGGAAACGTAGCTATGGATGCAGCAAGAACTGCTTTGCGTTTGGGTGGAGAAGATGTGTATGTTGTATATCGTAGATCCAGGAATGAGATGCCGGCAAGGATTGAAGAGGTTCATCATGGTGAAGAAGAAGGCTTAAAATTCAAATTATTAATGAGTCCTATCAGGGTAATTGGTGATGAAGATGGATGGGTGACAGGTTTAGAATGTATTAATATGGAGTTAGGCGAGCCAGATGAATCAGGCAGGAGACGCCCTATACCTATTGAAGGTTCTGAGTCTGTTTTAGATGTTGAATGCGTAATTATTGCTGTAGGTAATGCTCCAAACCCATTAGTACTAACGACCACACCAGGATTAGTTACAAACAGAAGAGGCAACATAGTTGCAAACGAAGAAACGGGAATGACATCAAAAAAAGGCGTATTCGCTGGAGGTGATATAGTTACGGGGGCTGCTACCGTAATCCTCGCAATGGGTGCCGGTAAAAAGGCTGCCGTGGCAATAGACAATTATGTGATGGGGAGAAAACCTGCTAAAAATGAGTCCTGATTTAAGGATCATCTCTCGATTAGTTGTAGTTAGTATTGAGGCCCAATAAGTCGGTTATCTCCAATTGAGTAGGTGTGATCCCAGATCTAAATAGCCGGAGGCTTGATTTGTGAACCGCTCAAAGCGATAAAAAAACCATGAGCCACCTAAAGGTGGCAAATCTCAGTACAGATTCAACTGATCTGTCTTTCGATCAGTTTCTTGCTTCTTTTGTATGTGTCTATCTAAGCACTTTATATCTGCAATTTCATTCGGAGGAGAGCAAAACCTAAATGGTCATAGTGGTTGTTCAATAATGCCGCCGCCGACCACTGTTTCATCTGAATAGAAAACCGCTGATTGCCCCGGTGCTACGGACATCTGCGGTTCGGCGAATAATATTTTGGCCTTTTCATTTTCATGTGGAAAAACTATTGCATCAACCCCTCTGCATTGTAAACGGATTTTGATCTTTACATTATATGGCCGGTCAAGCCTGTCGATGGCGATCAAGTTAAGGTCTGTTGCTATAAGGCCTTGAGAAAAAAGGTTTTCCCTGCCGTCAACTATTATCTTGTTTTTTTCGGCATCGATTTTAGCCACATAAAGCGGTCGATGTGATGCAATTCCAAGGCCCCGGCGCTGCCCTATGGTATAGTGGATAATACCACGATGTTTCCCAAGGACATTACCTTCTTTGTCTATAATATTACCCTCTTTTGCCTCTTCTTTATTAAAAAGAATGGAGTAGTCGCCACCAGCAATAAAATCCTGGCTTTCAGAGCGAGCTGCATTTTCAAATCCGAGGTTGCGGGCAATCTTTCTCACTCGATGTTTAGTGTATTTACCCAGAGGAAAGAGTGTATGGGAAAGCTGTTCAGGTGTGAGCCTATAGAGGAAATAAGTCTGGTCCTTTGATAGGTCTGCAGCCTTTTTCAGCAGAAAACGCTTGCCGGATTTTGTTATTTGCGCATAGTGACCGGTTGCAAAAAAATTAAAGTCAACTCCAGTTTCTTTTGCCTTTTTCAGAAGAAATCCAAACTTCAGTATTTGATTGCACACTATGCAGGGGTTTGGTGTTCTCCCTACAAGATATTCACTCCTGAAGTAGTCGATGACATGTTTTCGGTATTCATTTTTCAGGTCTATTACGAAAAATGGGATGCCGAGTTTTTTACAGATAGATGCAACTGCTTCGACATCCTCTTCTTCGCCGGGACCATAGCAAGCATCGGTTCCAGCCTCTTTCACCACCGTTGGACCGTCATATACCGCCATGGTAATACCAATGACGTCATATCCTTTTTCCACCAGCAGAGCCGCTGCTACCGAGGAATCGACTCCCCCGCTTAACCCTATTCCAACTTTTATTTTCTTTCTACTTATCATTGTTTCTAATTTCGTTGAGTGATAGGATTTTGTTTTTACCCATATACATATGAGTAAGACGGGATGTAGTATGAACAGGCCGATTTATATATCGCAACATTTTCTTCACAGCAGCTTCCAGTGAAGTTCCCTGGAGAATGACTGTTGGACCTTTAAAATCGAAAGGGAATAGAAGATGATTGTTTTCACGGCAAAGATTTTTTAATATTTTGCTTTCGTTTTTATTACGCGCAACTATTACCTTGTCACCACTATCAAGCCGAAAATGTCTGCCTACTTTGAGAAGTGGAATATCTTTTATTGATGCGTGTTTGGTAAATGCTAAATAGTCACGCATCCTATCAGTGAAATTCTTGTCCGTCAGGAGACAACCGCCTGCCGGACAGGGATAATCCCTGATGCCCTTTTCGCCGGCAAGCGATATCTGTATTTTCCTCGACCGTCCCGATATTCCCATTAATTTGCTTCTTTCAACCCAACCTTCCTCCTCCGGAACTGTTGGTTTGAAATGTACAGCTGAAAGAGGTCTCAGGATATATCCCTGAAAGCCCGACTCCCGGTCAATGACATTGAGTGCATTTCTGTGCTGTGACATGGGACGCTGACCCAATACTTCACCGGTAAAAAGAAAAGATGCTCCGATTCTACGCATATATTCACCGGCTTTTTTTATTTTCATAATCCTGCAATCGATGCAGGGATTCATCCCGGAACCATATCCGTGTTTCGGGTTCTGTACCATCTCCAGATATTCATTCCTCAATGCTACCTGTTTGAGCGCAATATCTCCCAGTTCCCTCACCGCTGTGACAACCGCAGGGCATCCTGCACTTTTCGGCGTACAGGTGCAAAAAGGGGAGGTAAAGTTGATAGCATATACTTCAATCCCCTGTTCTAACATCAGTTTTGCAGATAGTGTACTGTCAAGTCCCCCGGACAGGAGCCCAATGGCTTTAATTTTGGTTGTGCACATTTTCAAAATTCATAAAGGATTTTTATTCCAAAACCCATTTTGTGAAGATAAGTTCAAATTTATAAAATCAACACGTTTTAGCAAAAACACTCCGAATA
>JAZFVY010000136.1:0-2353 GCA_036447975.1 Desulfobacterales bacterium | reverse complement strand
GCCTTAAACAGGCCTTGTCATGGACGATTTTGGCATAATGCTGTGCATTGACAGCAAGCGGTACAGTATCCACAAGATTTGCAAGATATGTTGCCCCGCCAATCTCTTCCAGCCGGTCCTGCTCTCTTAATATGTTGGTGAGGGTTACAAGATCTACAGGTTCACTTCGTATAAATAGTTCAGCTATTGCAGCAAAGATTTTTTGATGCGCAGTTCTGTAAAAGTCCTCAGGCGAGAGGATTTCAATGACTTCAATCAATGTGTCGTTATCTAGCAGAATTGCACTTAAGATAGATTCCTCTGCCTCAAGGTTTTGGGGCGGGAGATGATAAAGAGATGGGTCTTTATTGGTTTGCAGCTGGCTATCTGCCATATGGATTATACCTAAACTCCATTAAGATTGTTTATTCAGGTTTTAGGTAATCTATATCATTTTTCAGGTACGACTTCAACGGTAATTTCGGGTTCAACATCCTTATAAACGCGAATAGGGACCTTAAAGGTACCGATATTTTTTATAGGTTCTTTGAGTAAAACCATCCTTTTTTCTACTTCAATATCCTGTTTTGCAAGAGCATCTGTAATATCGCGGGCCGAGACCGAACCGTAAAGACGATCCTCTTCACTGACCTTTGCAACAATCGAGCACGCAACACCTTCGAGTTTTTTGGCCATCTCCTCAGCAATTCCCTTCTCTTTGGCAATCTGAATATCAAATTTGGTTTTTTCCTGTTCCAGCATTTTGCGATTTTGAGGCGTGGCCGGCACAGCCTTGTTCTGGGGTAAAAGATAGTTGCGAGCAAAACCGTCTGCTACGGTCACCTCGCTACCGATTATTCCTAATGATCCAATTGTTTCTTTCAATATTACTTTCATTGTTGACCTCCAATAACCCGGAAATTAGGGCTAAAATGTTACTTAAGTTCTAATTTTCTTAGATTCAGCCACATATCGAAAAAACCGATACCAATTACAACGAGCAGTATCATCTTCGAAAAGGCAATAAGGCTGTATAAAAAATATCTGACCATACGGGGAAATCTTTTTTTTTCAAAATAAAACGACACAATGGCAATACCCTGAAAGAAATATATGATCATCAGGATTATCAGGCCGTTTAAACCAAAAATTTTAAAAGCTCGGTCAGGCAAAAGAAGCAACAGGCCGCAACCGATGGCGCCCCAGACTAGAAATTCTGGTGCTTTCCAAAGTTTAAGAGCTCCAAATGAAGGGTAAAATAGTTCCCGGCTTTGAAGTATCGGTTTTGCAAGCAGCAGACATATCCATGATATAATAAAAAATGAGGCCACCACAAGCGCTGGAATGATTCGAACCATATAATACTGGATTATTTCCAGTGAATTTGAAATTACATGGATGATTTCTTGTGATACCCCCATATTTTCATATAGTGATAGGGTAAGCTCCAGGTTTTTGGCAACATATTCCGCTGTTAGGGCGTAAATGCCTGTATCAGAAATATTGCTGTAAAAGAGCAAGCAGGCAATCCCGGTAAATGTCACGAAACCGCATGCATATAATATTATCTTTTCGATGGAAAGATCCAGCTCAATAAGCTCGCTCAGGACAAAGCCGAGTAAAAGCAGTTCAGCAAAGAACAGGATGTATAATGATATACCGCCGAGAATTACTACCATCAATATGATGGTGAAAATTGGTACTATAGCTCCTGTTACTCGCCCCAGTTTTGAGCGATAGAAAAGCGTCGGCAAGGGAATAAAAAGAGCACAGAAAAATCCGATGATCGGCAAATAAACTGATGCTGCGAATATTAGGCTTGTGATCGCAATACCGCTTGCGATATCCTTTGAGATATCCCATGAAACGGTTTGAGGCACTACAATCTTCTCCTTTGAGGCGGCTTGAATATATTCAGCTATGGTCCATTGTGCCCACGAAAGGCAAAAGCGCGATTGTCCGGGCACGCTTGATTGCATGTGTCAAGGAACGTTGATGTTTCGCGCATGTTCCGGATATTCGCCTTGGAATGATCTTGCCGCGTTCCGTTGTAAAATAGCGAAGTGATTTTGCGTCCTTATAATTTATTGCAAGACTGGTATCAGCGCAGAACCGACAAACTTTTCGACGGTGGAAGACCCTTTTTTTTCTGTTACTACCAGTTTTGCGTTTGGAGGTTGTGAAGCGCACAGCCATTTATAACTCCTCTTTGTTGCTTTCGGGTTGTATTGTTTCGCTCTCGATTGCTTCAGATTCGGGAAGCTCAGAAGTCTCTTGGTCAACTTCAGATTCATCATTTGTTTTGCTCTCTATTGCTTCAGATTCGGGAAGCTCAGGAGTCTCTTGGTCAACTTCAGATTCATCATTTGTTTTG
>JAZFVY010000135.1:0-5296 GCA_036447975.1 Desulfobacterales bacterium | reverse complement strand
AGTCCTTTTATATTATGGTTATAGCTCCATATTGGCAACTGCCAAGGTATCTTGCCACAAAGGCACCAAGACACCAAGGTTATTGAATAATATTGTTCTACTTTTTCTTGCAAAACATTCTTTTTTTTCAGATAAGAGTGTAAAATTGATATATTTTTATTTCCTTTGTGTCTTAGTGGCTGAATAGTTACCCATATTTTTTATATCCGTTTATGTTCATGTTTGGCAATGCCTATTTTTTTAAAAGTTAATGAATAATTATTCATTCAATATTTTAAGGCCAACAAGCGCTAAAAACACATTAATCATAAACGGCACGCGTACCTTGATATTTAATAAACATCCTGAATTAAAAGCACATAAATAATATTTAACACTGTAAATCAAGACTTTGTTTTTTTACTTGACAGTCAAATGTCGACTCTGATAAATGAATGAATAGTCATTCATTAAATGGGTTGTGATATAGGAGGTTAAAATGATTAGAAAGATCAAGCAGGCAGCGGTTATAGGCTCTGGTATAATGGGCGGTGGAATCGCCGCGCTCCTGGCCGGTGCCGGCATAAAGACTTTACTGTTGGACATCGTTCCTTTTGATTTGAAAGATGAGGAAAAAGATGATCCGGCAGCCAGGAACAGGATCGTGGAAGCCGGTCTGGACACAGTTCTGATGTCTAGTCCCTCCCTTCTGATGCAAAAGAAAGATGTTGATCGTATCACCATAGGAAATCTGGAAGATGATTTTGACAAGATTGCAGACTGTGACTGGATTGTCGAAGTTGTTGTGGAAAACCTGAAGATTAAACAGGACCTCTTTAAGCGTATAGAAACAGTAAGGAAAGCCGATACAATTGTTTCTTCCAATACTTCCGGGCTTCCTTTGAAGGCCATGTCCGAAGGGCTGAGCCAGGATTTCAAACATCATTTTCTGGGAACACACTTTTTTAACCCGGTAAGATACATGCACCTTTTGGAAATCATTGCAGGAGAAGAAACATTGCCCGAAGTTCTAGAATTTATTGCCGATTTCGGAGAGCGGATTCTCGGCAAAGGCATTGTGTGGGCTAAGGACACACCCAATTTTGTGGGAAACAGAATCGGTGTCCAGGGGATTGTTAAGGCCATGCAGTTGATGCTGGAAGACGGTTTGGCGATTCCCGAGATGGATGCACTTTTCGGAACTGCCATGGGCCGGCCAAAAACCGCTATGTTCAAGACCTCAGACATTGTTGGTCTCGATACCCTGGGGCACGTGGCCAGGAACACCTTTGAACTGGTGGTAGACGATGAACAACGCGACAGCTTTGTTCTGCCCGAATTTATTGAAAAAATGATTGAAAAAAAGCTGCTGGGAACCAAAACCGGCGGCGGCTTTTATAAAACCGAGTTGACACCGGAATGGAAAAAGATTCGCAAGGTCATCGACCCCCAAACCCTGGAATATGCGGAATACGATCCGGCCGACTTTGAGTGTCTTGTAAATGCCCAAAAAGCCGAAACTCTACCTGATAAAATAAAAGCTATTCTTTATGGCGATGATAAAGGGGCTAAGATTGCATGGAAAGTAGTGGCAAATAATCTTATCTACGCTACCAACCGGATTTCCGAGATTTCAGATAGCATCGTCGAGATCGACAATGCCATGAAGTGGGGATTCAATTTTGAGATGGGACCATTTGAAACCTGGGATGCCATCGGCCTTGAAGCCTCGGTTGAAAAGATGGAAAATGAAGGTTTCGCAGTTCCTGAAAAAGTAAAGCAGATGCTTTCAGCGGGTAATACATCGTTTTACAAAACCGAAAATGGCAAGGCCTTTGCGTATGACTTTGTTACCGAGAACTACAAAGAAGTTGTGGTCAGCGAAAACATTGTTTCCCTTAAGGCCTTAAAGGGAGCGGATAAAGTCGTCAAAACTTGCGCCTCGGCGTCTCTGGTGGACCTTGATGACGGCGTGTTCTGCTTAGAATTCCTTACCAAGATGAACACTTTGAACAAAGAGATCCTTGAGTTCGTTTTTGAGGTGCTCGATTATGTTAACGTAAACGGTTTGGGTCTTGTGATCGGCAATCAGGCAGGCGGTATGCCTGGTGCTTTTTCTGCCGGCGCTGATCTTATGGAAATGGCCGGCGCTGTGAAGGAAAAGCGATATTCAGACATTGGGGCTATGATAGAGCAGCTCCACCAAGGCTTTCAAGGGGCCAGGTATTCAACTTTTCCTGTTGTGGCAGCGCCATACGGCATGACCCTTGGTGGTGGATGCGAGATATGCCTTGCCGCCGACAAAATCGTGGCTCATGCCGAGCTCTATATGGGTCTGGTTGAAATCGGAGTTGGCCTGTTGCCGGCAGGATGCGGATGTTTAAACCTGTGGAAGAAGTTCCTCAATACAATCCCCGAAGCCGTGACCGATATTGACCTTGCAAAATTCTTTGTGCCGGTTTTTATGTCCATCGCAATGGCTAAGGTTTCCATGTCGGCCGCAGAAGCCAGGGCCAACGGCTTTCTGGGGCCAAAAGACAGAATCGTATTTAACCGGGATTATTTGATCGGGGAAGCCAAAAAGGAAGTTCTGGCAATGGTTGATGGAGGCTATGCGCCGCCGGTAAAGCGACCGATAAAGGTTTTGGGGCAGGCGGCCCAGGGCATGATTAACACGGAAATCTTCAATTTGCTGAGCGGAAAATTTATCACGGAATACGATGCGTTTCTTGCAAAAAGAATTGCTTATGTAATTAGCGCAGGGGATGTAAGAGACAACAGTGAAGTCGAAGAAGATGTAATCCTCAAGCTCGAAAAAGAGGCCTTTATCGATTTCATAAAAGAAGAAAAGACGCTTGCCCGGATAGAACATATGCTGAAAACCGGTAAGCCACTCAGGAATTAGCCGATACAAGCATTTAATTTTTTTTAAGAGATCGTTACCTGCAAATGACGAATGACAAATAGAGGAGGAGTTAATCATGCAGGATGCATATATAGTACAATCGGTCAGAACACCTGGATGCAGGAGAAACAAAGGAGCTTTTAAAGATACCAGACCCGAAGACCTGCTTTCTTTTATTTTGAAATCAGCCATTGACAAAACACCAAACCTTGAAATGAAGGATGTCGAAGACATCATGATCGGTTGCGCGTTCCCGGAAGCGGAACAGGGACTGAATATTGGGAGGATTGCTTCCCAAATTGCGGGTTTTCCCGTGCAAGTTTCCGGTGCAACAGTGAACAGGTTTTGCGCCTCCGGCCTTGAGGCCATCGCTTTGGCCTCTTTGCGGGTAATGTCAGGATGGTCTGATGTTGCCATCGGCGGTGGTTTGGAATCGATGACGTTTGTTCCCATGGGCGGAAATTTGCCCAGGCCTCATCCTGAATATACCAGAAAACAGGCTGA
Organism: Desulfobacterales bacterium; assembly: GCA_036447975.1. Taxonomy (GTDB): domain Bacteria; phylum Desulfobacterota; class Desulfobacteria; order Desulfobacterales; family UBA11574; genus JAUVVL01. The sequence goes on along the minus strand of JAZFVY010000135.1, from coordinate 1,908 downwards.
TTTATATGTTTCCATGGGCATTACGGCGGAAAATGTCGCCAACCGGTACAAGATATCCAGAGAAGAACAGGATGAATTTGCCTATAACTCTCAGATGAAGGCCACCGAGGCCATGAACAAAAAATTGTTTACCGAGATCGTACCCACTACGGCACACAAGTTTGTTCAAAATGAGGACGGCACTTACAGGAAAGAGGCCTTTATGATGGATTATGATGACGGCATCCGGCCTACTACCACCATGGAAGGGCTGGCCAATCTTAATCCGGTCTTTGCCGCAGGGGGAACCGTTACAGCGGGAAATACTTCCCAGACAACTGACGGGGCCGCCGCCACCATCATCGTAAGCGCGGAGAAAGCCGAGGCACTGGAGTTGAAACCGATCGCCAAATTGAAATATTATACCACAGTTGGCTGCAAGGCGGATGAGATGGGTGTTGGCCCGCTATACGCCATTCCAAAGCTTCTAAAATTGGCAGGCATGGATATCAATGATATCGGTCTCTTTGAGATTAACGAGGCTTTTGCTTCACAGGCTGTGTACTGCGTAAAGGAGCTGGGTATTGACGTGGATAAGGTAAATATTCACGGCGGCGCAATCGCACTGGGGCATCCTCTGGGATGCACCGGCGCTAAACTGTGTGCGACCCTGCTTGCCAATATGAAGGAGCGGGGCGTGAAATACGGCATCGAGTCCATGTGCATCGGTGGTGGCATGGGGGCTGCCGCGTTGTTTGAGATGTGCGACTAGCCCGAATTTAGCATGAAATATTCGGGCTATCCGTTTTTCTGCTCAAAGTTCTTCATGAAATCGGTAAGTGCTTCTATTGCCGCAAGGGGTGTAGCATTATAGATAGACGCCCTGCATCCTCCCACAGAGCGATGGCCTTTCAGTCCGCCTAGACCGCTTTTTAGGGCTTGCTCAATGAACAGTTTCTCCATCTCTTCGTTGGGAAGACGGAAAGTGACATTCATCAATGAACGGCTGTCAGGTTTGGCAGTACCGCTGTAAAAGTCGCTGGAATCCATGACATTGTAAAGAAGCCTGGCTTTTTCACGATTGATTGCTTCCATCTTTTCAAGGCCGCCGATTGTTTCTTCCAGCCATTTCAGTACCAATTGGATCGTATAAACTGCGAAACACGGAGGTGTATTAAACATCGAGTTCTTGGAAGCATATGTTGTATATTTGAGCATGGACGACAGGGTGTCCGGCACCCTTTTTAGCATATCATCCCGTATGATCACCATACACACCCCGGCAGGACCTATATTCTTTTGTGCGCCGGCATAAATGAGGCCGAATTTGTCGACATCCAAAGGCATGCACATAAAATCCGATGACATATCTGCGATAAGTGGTACACCGCCTGTCTCCGGAAAGGACGCCCACTGGGTGCCTTTAATAGTATTGTTCGATGTGATGTGGGCAAAGACTGCATTGCCGTTGAATGGAATGTCCTTAGGGACATAGGAATAATTTTCGTCTTCGGAAGATGCAACAACGTTGATGGTTTTGCCCAGTATTTCGGCTTCCTTAATGGCTTTTGAGGACCAGGTGCCAGTGTCGACATAGTCGGCCGTATCACCTTCATGAAGCAGATTCATGGGTATCATGCAAAATTGCATACTGGCGCCGCCCTGAATAAACAGCACATGGAACTTATCATCCAGGTTCAAAAGCCGCCTGGTCCTGGCGATGGCGTCGTTTATGACATCGTCGAACCATTTGGACCGGTGGCTTATCTCTGTTATCGACATGCCGGACCCGGCAAAGTTCAAAAATGAATCCTTGATTTCTTCGAGAACTTCAAGGGGAAGGGCGGCTGGCCCGGCGTTAAAGTTAAAGATTCTGTTTTCCTTCATTTGTTTCCTCCGGGGCGTATATTTGTTGAGTCCTGGGAAATT
>JAZFVY010000134.1:0-9627 GCA_036447975.1 Desulfobacterales bacterium | reverse complement strand
GGTTTCACTCTGTTTTAAACCGCAAAAGTATTCATGGGGGTTTTTTGCAAAAGATTAGATGAAAGGTACGAGGGATTTCTGATATGAATATGACAAAGGAAATACGCATATTAATTGTGGATGATGAGGCGACCGTTCGTATTGTATTGTCGCAAGTACTCGAGGAAGACGGATTTGAAACGACAGAAGCGGCTAATGGAGAGGAAGCATTGGAATTCCTGAAAAAAGAAACTTTTTCTCTGGTTATTACTGATATTGTGATGCCGGGAATGACCGGTATTGAGCTCCTGGTAAAAATTAAACAACTTTACCCTGATACGCAGGTTATAATCATTACCAGCTATGCCTCCCTGGATACGGCTCTTACAGCACTCCGGCATGGTGCATACGACTATCTTTTTAAACCCTTTGAAGATCTGAGCTTAATCTCAGCGGCAACAGCCCGGGCAATCGAAAAAGTCCAACTTATTTCAGAAAATCAGAAATTGATGGAGGAACTTAAGGGAAAAAATGAAGAACTGAAAAAGGCGAACAGAATCCTCAAAGAGTTTGTAAGCCGTGACGGCCTTACCGGTTTATTCAATCACCGTCACTTTCAGGATCTTCTTACTCACGAAGTGGCCCGATCCACCCGACATGAAAGAATCTTTTCCCTGCTCTTTATAGATTTGGATTATTTTAAGCAATATAATGATACCCATGGGCATCTAGATGGAGACGATCTTCTTCGGGCCATGGCGGTTTGCTTAAAGAGATACCTCAGAAAATCCGATATTTTGGCCCGTTACGGTGGAGAAGAGTTCTCCATCATTCTTCCTTCAACGGCAAAAAAGGATGCACGCGTTGCTGCAGAGAAAATACGCCGTTTTGTGGAAGAGTACCCTTTCCACGGCCAGGAAACCCAGCCGTCGGGGAACGTGACGATCAGCATTGGAGTTTCCACCTTCCCAGATGACGGCTCAGATGCTCCATCTATAGTAAATCAGGCCGACAAGGCCATGTACCAGGCCAAAAATAGCGGACGGAACAGAGTGTGTGTAACGGGCAATGGGTTAGACGAAGAGGTCGAAGTCACAAATCTTTAACCAATTGAACAAAAGTCGAGAATGTCCCTTTACTGTTCATTTCTTTGATCAAATACCCGTTGGCTCTTACTTTGGGTGCGGGGCAATTCCCCATTATCGACAAATTCCACCTGGCACCGCACCAGAATCTTGCGGCGGATTTCCGTTTCCACCCTCTCGGCCAAATGGATATCATCCGCCTTTTCTGCACCTGTTCCACGTTCGATCTTGATCAACATCATGTCCCGTCCGCTTTCCCGTTGTTTGAGATGTATCTGAAATTCACTTCCGATCCCGTCCACACGGCTCAGAACATGATCGATCTGACTCGGATAGATATTTACAGCCCTGTAGATAAACATATCATCTGTACGGCCAAGAATACTGTCATGCCTGGGGAGCGGTACGCCGCAAGAACATGCCTGATCCAGAATACGTGTAATGTCATGGGTGCGATATCGAATCAGCGGGCTTCCCTCTTTACTCAATGTGGTGACAACCAACTCGCCTTGCTTGCCAGGAGGTAATGGTTTTAATGTTTCAGGATCAATAACTTCGAAAATAAAATGGTCGGCCCAGTAGTGGATTCCATTATGATAGCTGCAATCGAGCCCCGTCCCTGGACCATATAGTTCTGTTAGACCATATATATCAAAAATATGCTCCACATTCATCAGCTCCTTGATACGCGTCCTCATGGCATCACTGTGGCGTTCTGCACCCATGATAATCTTTTTTACTTTTATCCTGGTCAAAAGATTGCGTTTATGAATCTCCTCGGCCATGAGCAGTGCCATGGAAGCCGTGGAGCAGAAAACAGTGGTGCCCAAGTCTATCATCATTTCACAGTGCATTTCAGCATTGGCAGGACCAACAGGCACAGCCATAGCCCCGTACCTTTCACAGCCTGCCTGAAACCCGACACCAGCAGTCCACAATCCATATCCCACTGCTATCTGCACGCGATCTTCGCGTGTAAGACCCGCAAGTTCATAGCACCGGGCAAAAATGTCGGCCCATACATCAAGATCTTTTTGTGTGTAGCATAGTACTTTGCGCTTACCGGTAGTCCCAGAAGATGCGTGAATCCGAATAATATCTTCAAAAGGAACCGCGCGTAATGGAAAGGGGTATTCTTTCAGAAGGTCATCTTTATCTGTAAAAGGTAGATGTTCAATACTTTCAAGAGACCGGATATCTTCGGGTTTTAGGCCGGCATTTCCAATTTTTTCCCTGTAAAAGGTTGAATTGTAGTATGCATGGGCAACTGTCCATTTAAGACCTTCCAGTTGAACCTTGTTTAATTTATCTTCAGTTAAATCATATGGAATAAAGCTCATGATATTCTCCTTAAATCGTGAAGCCCGCTATTTGAGATATGAAACTGAAATAAATTATAGTTCTACTTTGTCACATTTCAGGAAAAGCATCAGTGAGCCTCGATGGTGATCAGACGTAGAAAGTGTCACTGTCAAGTTTCGAGTTTTGAGTTTCTATGATAATATCCCGTCTCGATGGCCTCTATGGAAGCACCAAGCATCTCCTTTTTATCTGCCAGTCGATTTTCCAGTACATTCTTGACGTCATCTATAGAACAAAATAACTTGTTTTCAGAGCTTACCGAAATTACGGCCATGGCATAACCCAGCAGAACCAGGTTGACGGACTTTGGGTTTTTTATTTTCATTGCCAGTTTATCTGCATCAACGGTAAATACAGACCAATCAAATTTCGGCTTGACATGATTAGTACTGTTCACCACTGCCCATGCATCTGATTCCAGATAAGAACCATGCTGGGCTAAACTTTCCGCCTTTAAGGCTAACAATCCGTCTGCCTTATATGGTCGTATCAGGGGGCTTGCAAAACTTCCCACCTTAAGGTGTGACAAAACCGTTCCCCCTCTCTGGGCCATACCGTGAGTTTCCGACGTAAAGACTGAAAACCCATTTACGATTGCCGCCTCTGCCAGAAGACGCGTGACAAAAATGACGCCTTGACCACCCACGCCGCTGATAACGATCTGCTGTCTCATGAATTTGCCCTACTTCAGATTTTTGTTACCCTAATTGATCGCAAACAAAAAAAAGTGCCCCAAAAGCATTCAGGTGATCCGGTTTTAAAGCGGGTCACGAGTTTGACACGGTTTAAAACCGGATTACCTGAATGCGATAATGTTTTCAAAGGACCAAAATGTTTCGTGATAATTCATATTATTTCCTTAATCGATTTTTTGGGACATACGTGCACACACACACCGCATCCGCTACACAGGATGGGATCAATACTAACATTTTCTTCCTCTTTATTAAAAACAAGCGCAGGACATTCAAAATGATCGATGCAAAAAGTACAACCGTCACAGTTGTCGTCGACTTCTACCTGAATACGCGGCTGTTCGGACCTGTCTTTCCAAAGCCTGTCAATAAGGCATGGATGCCTTGATATTACAACTGCCGGCCCATGCTCCCTGCTGTATTTTACGGCCTCTTTGATCAGGGGTATAAATTCATCCTGATTGTAAGGATCACCCTCTTTGCAAAATTTCACTCCACATCCCTCAACAAGCGTCTTAATATCGACGGAATCGAGCGACTCCCCCCCGGCGCCCAGCCCGCTGGCCGGTGTCGGCTGATTGCCGGTCATGGCTGTGGTCCGGTTGTCAAGAATCACCAGAACAAAACGCACCTTCTGAACCACCGCGTCGATAAGGGCCGGGACCCCAGCATGAAAAAATGTGGAATCTCCAATGGTCGCCACAATGTCTGGCCGTTTTTTTTCATTTTTGTAGGCATGATAAAATCCGGCGGCTTGACTGACAGCAGCCCCCATGCATAGTACGGTGTCCACCGCACCAAGATTTAATCCGAGGGTATAGCAACCAATATCACTGGTATATATTCCTTTTGGTGCTGCCTTCTTTATAGCGAAAAAGCTTGCCCGGTGCGGACAGCCCGCGCAGAGCGTCGGCCGTATACCAGGCTCGGATGTCAGATCAATTTTTTCTGTATGAACACCAGCAAATTCGCTGACGATTTTTTGAATGATTTCAGGAAGAAGTTCTCCAACCATCGGCACCGAATTCGTCAACTTCCCCTTGACAGAATGCCTATCCGCCAGCTGCATCTCAATGACACCGGTTGTCTCTTCAATGACCAGAATTTCATCATAGGTATCCATCAAATGTTTGATGAATTCCTTATGCAGGGGATACGGCTGCAGTACCTGGTACAGAGGGATGGCGTCCCAAATGTTCAGGTCTTTCATTATTTCTTGGGTGTGAGCCGCCGCGACACCGGATGCAACCACAGCTTTTTGAGCAGTCGTCTCGACATTGAGTCTGATAGGCGCAGTTTTCTGGTAAAAGGAAAGGGCTTTAAGTTTTTTCTCCAGCTCCTGATGCAAATGAAAACGAAATTTAGGCGTTGCGGCCCAACGCGCCGGGTCCTTTTGAAAATCGGCTTCCCTTTCGTTCGGCTGGATATCCCCAAGCATAATATCCTGGCGAGCATGACAAACCCTTGTGGTCGGACGTATCATTACCGGAATTTCAAAAATCTCCGAAAGCTCAAAGGCCATGGCCACCATTTCTTTTGCCTGCATGGGGGAGTCCGGATCGAGCACAGGTATCTTTGCCATCATCGCCATAAGTCTGCTGTCCTGTTCTGTTTGTGAAGAGTGCGGTCCCGGATCATCAGCGCTTACCACTAAAAATCCGCCCTTAACGCCAAGGTATGCAGCGCTCATAAGAGGATCGGATGCCACGTTTAATCCAACCTGTTTCATACTGACCGCTGAACGCAGCCCGGTCATGCTGCCGGCATAAGCGATCTCAAAAGCGACTTTCTCGTTCACCGCCCACTGGGCATGCCTTGAGTCCGAACCTTCTTTTTGCATGGCAACGAAGGAAGACAGAATCTCGGAAGCCGGGGTGCCCGGATATGACGTTGCCATAACACAACAGTTTTCCATCAGCCCTCGCGCTATCGCCTCATTTCCCAGCATTAATTTTCGCTTGCCCACTGAATTCCTCCAGTTAACCCGAATCTCTATTTTGAATCCGCATTGCAGTCTTTTTCTAAATTGTCAATCCATTTCCTGACGCGATCCTTACCATAGGCCTCTTCCCAGGCCGTCAAAATGACATCCACCGGTATATCTGCATACGTTCCATGAAATTCCAAATATTCCATGAACTGTTTTTTTCCCATGTCATAGGCGTGAAAAATGGAATCTTCGCGACCATTAAATTCAAGGGGAATTACATTATGCTTTCGGCATAGTTCAACATTAAACGTTGGTGTCGCCTTGACCCACCGGCCTAACAGGTAAAATTCCGTAAATGCGTGATAGACAAACAGATCTGATCCTATATATTCAAGAAGCTTTTTGGTGGCCAAATGATTTCGTACCGTGGCAAAACCAACCCTGGAAGGGATACCACATGCCCTTCCAAGGGCGCATAGGAGCGACGCTTTACTCACACAGAATCCCCGGCCGCTTTTTAGTACATTGCTTGCGCGGTAATGCTCGGGAAGATAGAACGGATAATACGGATCATACCAGATATCGTCACGCACCGCATAATAGAGTTTTACGACATTGTCTACCGGGTCTCCACCCACGTCACTGACAGTATCGTTTGCATATTCGACAATCTTTTCATGGTCACTATCAATGATTGTGGTAGGCGAGAGATACTTATTATCCATTTGATCCATATTTCCACCTCTTTTAAAGAGGGTCTTAGATTATCATGAACCTATCTCAAAAATAAGATTAGTGTTCAGGGCAAGGCGCGAAACGGTGAAAAAGCGGAACATACACGTAGTATGTGAGCATTTTGAACCGTTTCGCAACACCGCCATGGGCACTTAGATTGTTTTTGAGATAGGTTCATCTTATTCCCCATCACTAATTAAGAAGTTACACAAATTTCTCGTTTTGACTCGCACATATTTCATACCTGATATTTATTTTTTGTCAAAGGATTGTTAGCTGCGGCTTCGGTCTATTTTGTATATCCACTATACTCCACTTTGATTAAAGATTGATTTATACTTTTAACATTTGTGAATTATTATAAAAAATATTCATTTATTGTATTTTTTTCTTGACATACATTAAAAAATGTACTTTTAATCGGATAAAGTGGATTAAAGTGGTTAATATTGGTGAAATATGTTCCGAGGAAGCTCATTTCATACCATCGATTCAAAAGGACGTATAATAATTCCGTCCAGGTTCCGTGACGTCATAAAGGGCGGGAGATCAAACGGTGTAATGATTTCCAGGATGGACGGGGGGCTTGTTGCTTATACGTTTGAGGAATGGCGTAATATTGAAACCCGCATATTGTCCCTTGCTGAAAAAAGCGAAAGCATGCGCCGGTTCAGAAGGGTTTTTATTGGAGGATCATTTGAATGTTCCTGCGACAAACAGGATCGTATCCTGATACCGCCGATCTTGAGAGAGTATGCGGAGTTTAACAAAGAAATTGTACTTATCGGCGTCCTTGATCATTTTGAAATCTGGTCACGTGAAAAGTGGGAAATGGAAAATATGCATCTACAAGAAGACATGAAAAAGGAGGACGTAAGAAACGAAATTGCAAAATTAGGACTATAATTCCATGCCATTCAAACATATCCCTGTAATGCTGCCCCAAGTACTATTCTACCTTAACTGTAAACAGGGCAAAATCTATGTTGACTGCACCCTTGGGGGCTCTGGGCATGCCAGGGCTATTTGTGATAAAATTTTCCCGGATGGGGTTCTTATAGGAATAGATCAAGATATTGATGCGATCAAAAACGCAACAAAGGTTCTGAAACAGTTCGATTTATCCATACACCTTTTTCACGAAAACTTTGTTCATCTTCCTGAGCTCCTTAGACAATTGAGAATTGCTGCGGTGGACGGCATTCTTCTTGATCTTGGAATTTCACTTCATCAACTCGAATCGAGCGGTCGGGGTTTTAGTTTCAATAAAGAAGAGCCGCTCGATATGCGGATGAACATAGAGGCGAGTACAAAAGCTGAAGATTTAATAAACAGCATGGAGGAAAAAAGCCTAAGAAATATTTTTCAAGAATACGGAGAAGAACGCTGGGCAGGCCAAATAGCAAAAAAAATAGTGAAGCAAAGGCAGCGTAAAGCAATCAGATCTAGTGCAGAACTGGCTCAAATCATATGTGATGCTGTGCCTAAGCAAGCATCATTGAAGCAAAAAATTCATCCCGCTACACGAGTGTTCATGGCCCTTAGAATCGCTGTCAACAGAGAGCTTGAAAGACTCGATTTGTTCATGGAAAACGTTGCGGATCTCCTAAACCCCGAAGGCCGTCTCTGTGTTCTATCTTTTCACTCCCTTGAAGACCGGATTGTAAAACATCGAATAAAGGCACTGGAAAAGACGTGTGTATGTCCACCCGACTTTCCGAAATGTATCTGCACTAAAAAAAAGATTGTTCGTTCTTTGACGAAAAAAGTGGTGCGTCCCACAAAAGACGAGATTGAAATAAATCCCATGGCAAGGAGCTCAAAACTAAGAGCCTTTGAAAAAATATAATGGCACGAAAAGTCCATAAAAATATCCGTAAGCCGAAGACAACGATGATATGGATCATTTTCATGGCCATGTTTATTGCTGAACTCCTTATATATACCTGGTGTCGGGTACAATTTGTCGGTATCGGATATGAAATTTCAAACGCTGCTCATCATCTTCAGGAGCATATGAAATTACAAAACAACTTAAAGGTTGAACTGGCAAGCCTGAAATCACCCGATCGAATCGCAAAAATTGCAAAAAACCAGCTCGGCCTTAAAACGCCCACTCCTGCACAGGTGATTATTATTCCATGAAACCCGTTGAGAAAAAAAAGATAAGATTTCGCATTATCATAATTGGTTCCATCTTTAGCCTCTTCTTTACGATAATTGGCGCCAAGGCGGTTTATCTTCAGGTTTTTTGCGGTCCATGGCTGTCTCAAAAAGCAGCAAATCAATACGAAGCATCTTTCAAATCTTCCGAAAAGCGCGGAACTATATACGATACGAATCTTAAGGAAATGGCTGTCAGTGTCGATGTGACATCAATTGCAGCCCACCCTGGGCAAATTAAAGATGCACGGGCAATGGCAAAATCACTTGCAGGAATCTTGAAAATTGACAGCAAAGAACTTATTAAAAAACTTTCATCTGACAAAAAGTTTGTATGGATCAAACGTCGAGTCACTCCCAAGGAAACCGAAGCAGTCAGGAATCTTAAAATTACCGGTATCGATTTCATACCTGAGCACAACCGTTTCTATCCAAACAAAATGCTCTCTGCTCAGATTCTCGGATTTACAAATATCGATGACCACGGCATAGAAGGTATTGAATTCTATTATGACGCCCATCTTAGAGGCTCCACCTCCAAATTTACGGTTTTAAAAGATGCTCTTGGTCGCGGTTTTGATGCTGAAAAAAGGACAGTTTCGAAATTTCGTGGCAACAATCTTATCCTTACCATTGACAGCACAATCCAATACATTGCCGAAAAAGCACTTGAAGAAGCGGTTACAGAATTTTCAGCAAAATCCGGAATGGTAATCATAATGGCGCCCAAGACAGGGGCTATTTTGGCAATGGCCCATTTTCCCTTTTTCAACCCCAATGCCTTTAATGGCTTTGACAAAAAACTATGGAGAAACAGGATCATAACCGACCCCTTTGAACCAGGCTCAACCATGAAGATTTTCAGTGCGGCAGCGGCAATAGAATCCGGCAATGTCTTCCCTAACAGTATATTTTTTTGCGAAAACGGAGCTTACAAGATCGGACAAGAGGTTGTTCACGATACCCGCCCCTATGGATGGCTTTCTTTGCAACAGATCATCAAACATTCAAGTAACATAGGTGCTGTCAAAATCAGCGAAATCACTGGGCCTGAATCTCTTTACAAAACGCTGCGCGATTTTGGTTTCGGATCAAAGACCGGAATAGACTGCCCCGGGGAAACCTCCGGCAGCCTCTCGCCCTTTAAGCAATGGGCAAAGATTGATGCAGGAACAATATCCTTCGGCCAGGGAATTTCGGTATCCGCCCTCCAGCTCGCCTCAGCTGCATCTGTCATAGCCAATGAAGGGTTACTCATGAAGCCTTATATTGTCCAGGCGATTACAGATCAGAATGGACGTCTGCTAAAAAGCTTCGAGCCCCGAATTGTCAGAAGGGTTGTTTCGGAAAAGACAGCAAGGACTTTAGTGCGAATAATGCAAACCGTCATTACCAAAGGCGGCACCGGGGTAAAGGCCGCCATTGAAGGGTATTCCGTCTCCGGCAAAACTGGAACCGCCCAGAAAATAGACGAAAAAGGCGAGTACTCCGACGGGAAATTCTTATCATCTTTTGTCGGATTCGCACCTGCTGAAAAGTCGGAAATCGTGATCCTGGTCGTCATTGACGAACCCCAGGATCAACATTATGGGAGTATTGTTGCTGCCCCTGTATTCAGAAAAATTGCCCATAAAATCCTCAGCTATATGAACATACCGCCCAAGAGTAAAACTAACAG
>JAZFVY010000133.1:0-11512 GCA_036447975.1 Desulfobacterales bacterium | reverse complement strand
TTATATCACCGGCAGTAACTTTATCTTCTCCCTCTGCATCAATCCGCACTGTTTTCGGATCAGCATCGGAAAGTTTGAAGCGTACTTCTTTTAAGTTAAGGATAATTTCAGAAACATCCTCATATATGCCGGGTATAACGCTGAATTCATGCATCACATCCTCGAACTTAATTGATACGATGGCGGCTCCATAAAGAGAAGAAAGTATTATCCGCCTTAATGAATTCCCAATTGTTATACCAAAGCCCCTTTCAAGAGGTTCACATACGAACTTGCCGTATGTGGGCTTACTTGTTACCTGAACCTTTTCCGGCATTATTAACTGGTGCCAGTTCATGTACATAAGTTCATCTGATGACATTATTAAATCTCCAAAATTTACGAGATGTCAGAATATAAATAAATGTTTTTAAAAAATTTATGGGAAATTTATTCACAAATAAAGTAAAGAAACCTAAAATACGGCATTACAAGAGACATGCATGTTATTTGGAATAAAGTTCCACGATAAGCTGCTCCTGGATGGGCATTGTCAGATCTTCTCGGATGGGAAAACCTTTTATAATTCCTTTCTGATTATCTTTTTCCAAATCAAGCCACTGCGGGATGCCTCTACGCACCACGGTATCGAGTGAATCTACTATGCCTTGAATTTTTCGGCTTTTCTCCCGTACTTCAACCACATCGCCAATTTTAATAAGATATGACGGGATATTAACTTTATTGCCGTTAACAAGAAAGTGATTATGCCTAACAAAATGACGCCCCTGTGCTAGTGAGTTAACAAAGCCCAAACGATAAACCACATTATCAAGCCGTCGTTCCAGCATTACCAGAAGATTTGTGCCGGTTATACCTTTTTGGTTGTCTGCCCTCACAAAAAACAAACGGAACTGTTTTTCTGAAAGGCCGTACATGCGTTTTACCTTCTGCTTTTCCCGGAGCTGAATGCCGTAATCTGAAATTTTTCTTCCACGACGCTGACCATGCTCACCCGGTGGATAACTACGTCGATCAAAAGCACACTTGTCAGCATAACAGCGGTCGCCTTTAAGAAATAGTTTTAAGTTTTCACGTCGGCATAGCCGACAAACCGAACCTGTGTATCGTGCCAAATATTCCCCCTTAGTCTCTTAGAAATCCAAATAACCTTTAACTATTAACTGCCTTTAGACCCTGCGTCTTTTTGGCGGTCGGCAACCATTATGCGGTATAGGTGTTACGTCTTTAATTAATATTACGTTGAATCCCGCAGCCTGCAAAGATCGAAGAGCGGATTCCCGGCCGGCCCCAGGACCCTTGACATACACCTCAACATTTTTCATTCCATGCTCCATGGCCTTTTTGGCAGCATCCTCAGCGGCAAGCTGTGCGGCAAACGGGGTGCTCTTTCGAGATCCCTTAAAGCCTTGAACACCTGCGCTCGACCAGGCCACAACATTCCCAACAGGGTCTGTGATTGTAACTATTGTATTGTTAAAAGTTGACTGAATATGTACGATGCCGGTTGATATATTTTTCTTTTCTTTCTTTTTGGTACGGACTTTTTTCGCCATGCATTATGCCCCTGTTGCTTATTAGTTTACTTCTTCTTAACTCCGCCTTTCTTCTTAACAGCAGACCTCTTAGGTCCCTTTCGCGTACGAGCATTTGTGCTTGTACGCTGTCCCCGCACCGGAAGAGATTTTCGATGGCGAAGTCCACGATAAGATCCAAGATCCATCAATCTCTTGATATTCATGGAAACTTCTGTGCGAAGTTCTCCTTCAACTTTGTATTCACTGTCAATTACTTTGCGAATGTTCCTGATATCGGACTCCGACAAATCATCTGTCTTGGTATTAAGGTCAATATTAAGCTTTTGGAGTATACGCTTTGAAATGCTTGGACCTATACCATAAATATATGTCAGTCCTACCTCAACCCTCTTCCGCCTGGGCAAATCAACGCCTGCAATTCTTGCCAAAGTTTATCCTCCTTTATCCTTGCCTCTGTTTATGTCGCTTATTCTCGCAGATTACTCTGACAACCCCTTTTCTACGGACTATTTTACACTTGTTGCATATCTTCTTAACTGATGCCCTGACTTTCATCTGCCATACTCCTTAACAGATTGCCATAACCGATCTAAATGTTTATTTTGATCTGTATGTTATTCTGCCTCGAGAGAGATCGTATGGGGAAAGCTCAACCGTGACCTTGTCTCCAGGCAGGATTTTGATAAAATGCATGCGCATTTTTCCGGAAATATGCGCAAGTACCTGATGCTTATTTTCCAATTCCACCTTGAACATTGCGTTGGGCAATGTTTTAAGCACTATACCCTCTACCTTAATCGGCTCTTCCTTTGGCATATTGTATACCTCGTCTCCCTTTACTCAAGGCGATCAGAATCGGCCCTTTGTCTTGGCTCCGCCTTTTTTTAAAAAACCCTCGTAGTGGCGGGCCAGCATGTGAGATTCAATTTGCGCAATCGTATCAATCGCCACCCCAACAACAATAAGAAGTGCGGTGCCGCCGAAATAAAAAGGAACGTTGAACTTTGTCATTAAAACTGATGGAAGGACGCAAACTGCAGAAACATATATTGCACCACCAAGTGTAATACGGGTCAAAACCCTGTCGATATAGTCTGCCGTGCGTTTTCCAGGGCGTATACCAGGGATATAACCGCCCTGTTTTTTCATATTATCGGCAACATCAACAGGGTTAAATGTAACAGCGGTATAAAAGTAACAGAAAAAGAATATAAACCCGACATATAACGATTCATAAACAATATTACCCGGTCTCACTGCCGCAGCCACACGCTGCATCCACGGAATAGTTATGAAACTGGCCAAAGTTGCCGGAAACATTATAATTGATGAAGCGAAAATCGGTGGTATCACTCCTGATGTATTCACCTTCAATGGCAGATGGGTGCTCTGGCCGCCATACATCTTGCGGCCTACAACCCTTTTGGCATATTGTACCTGTATTCGCCGCTGCCCCTGTTCCATATATATAATAAAAGCCACCACAAGTATCATAAGAACACTTAATATGACCACGGCAAAAATTCCCATTTCACCTGTTGAAAGGAGACGGAACGTGTTCCCGATTGCATTTGGCATCCGAACGATAATGCCGGCGAATATTATCAGTGAAATACCATTGCCGATACCGTGCTCGGTAATCTGTTCTCCCAGCCACATTATAAATGCTGTTCCGGCTGTCAGGGTCATGACAGTCATGATCCTGAATCCCCAACCAGGATGTAAGACCACCGGAGCTCCGCCGGGGGAAGTCATACTTTCAAGGCCTATACTAATGCCAAATCCCTGGATGACGCTTAACAATATTGTACCGTAACGGGTGTACTGTGTAATCTTTTTGCGCCCCTGTTCACCTTCCTTAGATAAGCGCTCTAGATGCGGTATCGTCACAGTTAAAAGCTGAAGAATAATCGATGCACTGATATATGGCATGATCCCGAGGGCAAAAACAGAAAGACGCTCTAATGCGCCGCCAGAAAACATATCAAAAAGACCGAGCAGAGTCCCTTTTACCTGTGCAAAAAATGAGGCCAGCGCCGTACTGTCTATACCAGGAGTCGGCACATGGACGCCAATACGGTAGACGATAAGGAGTGCTGATGTGAATATAATCCTTTTTTTCAGTTCGGGTATTTTGAATATATTTCCGAATCCTTCGCCAATCATATTATAAAATCTCTACCTTTCCGCCAGCAGCGATAATCTTATCCCTGGCTCCGGTGCTGGCACCATTTACCTTGATGGTAAGAGGAATTTTGATTTCGCCATTGCCAAGAAGTTTAATACCGTCTCTTTGTCCTTTTACAAGGCCCATTCTAACAAGTGCTGCTTCATCAACAACACTGCCGCTTTCAAATGTAGATAGGTCATGGATATTAATCACTGCGATTTTCTTTTTGAAAATATTTGTAAAACCACGTTTTGGCAAACGGCGATGGATAGGCATTTGACCGCCCTCAAAACCGGGTCTTACACCGCCGCCTGAACGGCTATTTTGCCCCTTTGTGCCTCTGCCGGCTGTTTTTCCTTTGCCGGATCCTACACCACGTCCCAGACGTTTTCGGGATTTGCGTGATCCGTTTGGTGGTGATAGTTCATGTAGCTTCATTAATCTTCTCCCTCGACTTTCACCAGATGCGACACTGTTTTAACCATCCCCCGAATAGAAGGTGTATCTTTAAGCTCAACCGTTCTGTTAAGCTTTGTCAGCCCCATTCCGCGCAATACCCTGCGATGCTTTTCCGGTCTTCCAATCATGCTTTTAACAAGAGTTACTTTTAACATGTTAGAGGTCTTCCACTCCTATACCACGTCTAACGGCCACCTGTTCCCGACTCTGCAATTTGCAAAGTCCTTCAATGGTAGCTTTAACAACATTGTGAGGATTATGTGATCCCATACACTTTGTAAGAATATTCTGAACGCCCACAGCTTCAAGTACCGCTCGAACAGCACCGCCGGCAATAAGACCGGTGCCTTCGGAAGCTGGTTTCAACAAAACTCTTCCAGCACCGTATTTCCCGATAACCCCATAGGGTATTGTTCCCTCAACAAGGGATATTTTGACCATGGTTTTTTTTGCTTTTTCTATACCCTTACGGATCGCTTCAGGCACCTCTCCTGCTTTACCGAGACCATAACCAACACTCCCTTCGCCATCACCAACGACAACGATAGCACTGAAGCTGAACCTGCGACCACCTTTAACAACTTTTGCCACACGGTTAATGTAAACAACCTTGTCGATTAACTGATTTTCTTCTTTATCCTGTTTGAACAAAGATTTGCCTCCTTCGCCCATTTAATAAAATATTTATCAAACATTTTAAAATTCCAAGCCGGCTTCACGTGCACCATTAGAAACAGCTTTTACCCGCCCATGATATAAAAATCCGTTGCGGTCGAAAACAACTTGATTAATACCTTTTTCAATGGTCCTTTCACCTAAAAGTTTCCCCACAAAGTTTGCCATTGCAATCTTATTATCAAATTTAGGTTGTTCTTTTACGGCTTTTTCCAAACTTGAAGCCGTGGTCAGAGTATGTCCAAGCGTATCATCAATTACCTGGGCGTAAATATGTTTTGAACTTCGAAAAACACTCAACCTAGGCCGTTGCTGGGTGCCAAACAGTTTCTTTCTGATCCTTTTTTTTCTCTTTAAGCGGGCCTTTTTTCTTAAATTCAACGATCCCATATTCTACATCCTATATGACGACTTAGCTGGAATATTTAATAAAAAATTTCCATAACAATTTTAAAAAAATCATCAATTTTTTTATAAAATATAATCTTAAAAAGTAATAATTATAAATATTTCGCCGGGATTTAAAACTCGATCCATGAAACATCCGGATTGGAAGTAGTTGTTAAGCCTCTTTAACCCCCGTCTTTCCTGCTTTGCGCTGAATATGCTCCTCAGCATATTTGATCCCTTTACCCTTATAGCGTTCCGGAGGTCTCAATTGCCTGATTGAAGCAGCAGTATGCCCCAACAATTCTTTGTCAATGCCTGTAAGTTTGATAACATTCTTTTTGTCAACAGTTGCTGAAATACCCTCTGGAAGATCGAAATTGACAGGCTGTGAATATCCAAGGTTTAATTCGATACGGTTGCTGTTTATTACAGCACGATAGCCGATACCGTGTATTTCCAGAATCCTTTCAAATCCAGTGTTCACCCCGGTGACCATATTAGCCACAAGACTGCGTGTAAGACCCTGCAAAGCGCGGCTTTTTCTGTCATCTTTAACAACACTTATGCTTATTACCCCGTCTTTTATCTTAAGATCCACTGCAGGGTGGATTGTCCTTGTTAGAGTCCCTTTCTCAGCATGTACTGTTATAACCCTGTCTTTATATGTTATCTTAGTCTTATCCGGTACCGGAATCGATTTTTTACCTACTCTGGACATTGACTACTCCCTATTGTCACCGTTCATTAACCCTGATTATTCATGGGTCTGTTTTGCTGTCGACAAGCTACCATATGTTGCAGAGAATCTCGCCCCCCAAGTTTTCAGCTCTGGCCTTTTTATCCGTCATTATTCCCTTGGATGTGGTTAAAATCGCAATTCCCATACCGTTCAAAACCGGCTTTATGTCTTTGCCCTTTGCATAAACCCTTCTACTCGGTTTACTGACACGTTCAAGGCCAAAAATCGCGTTGGTCTGACCCTCACCATATTTAAGGTAGACACGTAAAATACCCTGCTTTTTATCCTTGATGAATTTATAATTCCTGATAAACCCTTCATCCCTTAATACTCTGGCCAATTCGGTTTTTAGCTTTGACCCGGGAATATCAACGCTGTTGAACTTTGCCTTTCCGGCATTCCTAATTCGGGTCAGCATGTCCGCAACTGGATCACTCAACGCCATGGTCTTCTCCGTAATTATTAACTTTCTTATGTTTTAAGTATTTAAATATGAATATGGTTTTAAGCACACCTAAAACCTATATAACCTAATACTAAAAACCTATTTTTATTTAACTGTTACCAGCTGGATTTAACTACACCAGGAAGCTTGCCTTCAGAAGCAAGATTCCTAAAACAAATACGACAAATTCCAAATTTCCTCATAAACGCTCTTGGCCTGCCGCAAATCGGGCAACGGCTGTATTCCCTCACCTTGAACTTGGGTTTTCTCATTGCTTTATTTCTAAGAGCTTTTCTTGCCAAATCTCCCTCCCTCTATAAATTGACGATTGAATATTCCTTAAAGTTTCATTCTTTAATTCTCAATCTTCAATTTTCATTCTTCAATTGCGAAACGGCATGCCTAACAGCCTCAGGAGTTCTTTCCCTTCTTCATCAGTCTTTGCAGTCGTAACAACGGAGACGTTAAGGCCTTTTATCTTATCGATTCTATCATAATCGATTTCAGGAAAAATAATATGTTCTTTGATTCCCAGTGAATAATTACCATGATCATCAAGCGCTTTTCCCGAAAGACCTCTAAAGTCACGAACACGAGGAAGCGCTATGTTCACAAGTTTGTAATAAAAATCATACATTCGTTTGCGGCGAAGCGTAACCATGCAGCCTATGGGCATTCCTACCCTCAACTTGAAGGCTGCTATAGACTTCTTGGCACGGGTGATAACCGGCTGCTGGCCCGAAATAATCTTAAGCTCTTCCAAAGCTGAATCAAGCAGTTTAATATTATGAATCGCTTCACCCAGTCCCATATTCAAAACGATTTTTTCAAGCTTTGGAACCTGCATTATGTTCTTGTATTCAAAGGTTTTGATCAGCTCTGGAACAACTTCTTTATGATAATACTCTTTTAACTGAGACATTCAATTCCTCCGGCACACGATCCTATGAATCTATGGTTTCGTTGCATTTCATGCAAACACGCATCTTTTTCCCATCCTCAAGACGCTGCATTTTGATACGCACTGGCGTCACGCATTTGTTGCACATCAACATGACGTTGGACCAATGGATCGGAGCCTCACTCTCGATAATTCCACCCTGTCTGTGCTTAGCACTCGGTCTTGCATGCTTCTTCATAAAGTTGACATTTTCAACAACAATCCGGCTGTCCTTCCTTTTTATACTCAGAACTTTGCCGATCTTCCCGCTGTCCTTGCCGACAATAACTTTGACCTTATCGTCTTTCTTAATATGACATTTATTTTTTGCCATGAGTCAGTTCTCCACAGGCAAAACAAGTCTATAGAACCTCAGGAGCTAGTGAAATGATTTTCATAAACCTTTTAGCCCGCAGCTCCCTTGCCACAGGACCAAATATTCGGGTACCTATGGGTTCCTTGGTTTGAGTAATTAAAACCGCCGAATTGTCATCAAATCTTATGTATGAGCCATCCGGCCTTCTGATTTCCTTTTTGGTCCGAACAACAACAGCCCTCAGGACATCTCCTTTTTTGACCTTGGTATTCGGTATGGCTTCTTTTACAGATACGACAATGATGTCGCCAACACTTGCATAACGTCTACGGGTGCCTCCAAGAACTTTTATGCAATACAATATCTTGGCTCCTGAATTATCTGCTGCGGTCAATCTCGTCTCTGACTGAATCATCTTCCCAACTTTCCTTTATAATCAAACAGCCTTTTCGACTATTTTGCTGACACGCCATCTCTTGGTTTTACTAAGCGGTCTGGACTGAATTATCAGAACCTTATCACCAACCTTGGAAGTATTGTTTTCGTCATGGGCAGCAAATTTAGACCGTCTCCTGATATACTTTTTATAAAGCCGATGCTTAACCAACCTCTCAACAATAACAATTACGGTTTTATCCATCTTGTCGCTTACAACCGTTCCGACCACTTGTCTTCTCAATAAGCGTTTTTTCATGTCAATAATTATTCATGATCTGTATTGTGGTTTAATACAGATTCCTTTATAATGGTTTTAACTCTGGCAATATCACGTTTGACTTGCTTCATCTTCTGGGGATTTTCGAGCTGACCGACTTCGTGCTGAAAGCGCAGATTAAACAACTCCTGTTTGAGATCGTCTACTTTCCGCAACTTTTCTTCCATGCTCAACCCTCTAAACTCACTCGGTTTCATTAAAAATCACTCCTCTCCACGAACCTTGTTTTTACAGAAAGCTTGTGTGAAGCAAGCCGGAGTGCTTCCATTGCCATTTCCCTGGGGATACCCTCCATTTCGTATAGAATTCTCCCAGGACGAACCACCGCAACCCATCCTTCTGGCGATCCCTTTCCTTTTCCCATCCTGACTTCAGCAGGCTTTTTAGTAAACGGCTTGTCCGGGAATATCTTTATCCACAACTTGCCGCCTCTTTTCACATGCCGGGTCATGGCGATTCGGGCAGCCTCAATCTGCCTTGAGCTGATTTTTCCACATTCTATGGCCTGCAATCCAAATTCGCCAAAATCCAGATTGCAGCCCCGACGTGCCATCCCTTTCATTCTACCTTTTTGCTGTTTTCGAAACTTTACCTTCTTTGGACTCAGCATGCTTTTTATCTCCGTTTATGAATAGTTATTCGTTTTTTATTAATCGAGACCCATGCAAAACGTCCTCTTTTGCCCAATTTCTGCGTCAGACTCAAATTTTAATCCTCAAAATACTCAATGTATTCCTGCGGTTAAAATCTTCGTCTTCCTTGAACTTGAACAAAATTGAACATTTTTCAAAGGTCTCTAATCGTCAATCGAATAACCATCAGCCAATAACTCAAGTGCCGATTGCTACCGGATCCTTTTTCAAAATCTCACCTTTAAAAATAAATACCTTTATACCGACAACTCCATATGTTGTATAAGCATCAATAAAACCGTAATCTATATCAGCCCTTAAAGTATGTAAAGGTACGCGGCCTTCTCTATATTGTTCGGTTCTCGCCATCTCGGCACCACCCAGACGGCCTGAACAGATAATCTTGATCCCTTCGGCGCCAAACCGCATGGCTGACGAAATGCCGCGCTTCATGGCACGCCGAAATGCAACCCTTCGTACGATCTGAAGTGCAATATTTTCAGCAACCAGCTGGGCATCGATTTCCGGTTTTCTAACTTCCTGAATATCGATTATGACTTCGTGGGACACCATCTTCTCGAGCTCTTTTTTGAGCAATGCTATTTCCGCACCTTTTTTCCCGATGACAATGCCCGGTCTGGCTGTAAAGATGCGGAGTCTGACACGTTTGGACGACCTTTCGATTTCAATCCTGGAAATGCCGGCATGATAGAGTTTCTTTTTTATAAACTTTCTGATATTATAATCTTCCAGGATATATTCAGAGTAATTTTTTCCGGCATACCACCGTGATTCCCAAGTTTTTACAATACCCAACCTCAATCCTATGGGATTTACTTTCTGGCCCAAGCTTTTACCCCCTTTTCTTTTCTATATCGAATCTTCAGCTAATATGACAGTGATATGGGCGGTCCTTTTTAATATGCGGGTACCCCTGCCGCGTGCCCTTGCCTTAAAACGCTTCAACGTAGGCCCCTGGTCTGCGATGATGTTGCGAATGACCAGTGAATCTAAGTCTATATCCTGATACTGATCAGCATTCGCTACAGCACTTCGGATAACCTTCTCAACAATAGCTGCTGCCTTTTGCGGCATAAATTTGAGTGTCTCCAGTCCGGCTTCGACAGGCTTTCCCTTAACACCACTAATCAGCATGCGAACTTTCTGAGGAGAAATGCGTACATATTTTGAAACAGCTTTAATTTCCATTACTGTCATTACCTTTTCAATCTTGATTTCCTATCAGAGGCATGCCCATAAAATGTCCGAGTAGGTGAAAATTCACCTAGCTTATGTCCCACCATGTCCTCTGATATAAATACAGGAATGAATTTTCTTCCATTGTGAACTGCCAATGTAATACCAACCATCTCAGGAACAATTGTTGACCTTCTAGACCATGTTTTGATGATCCTGCTGCTCCGAGTCTGTTGTGCTGTCAGCACTTTATTTAATAGTTTTGGATCAACATACGGACCTTTTTTCAACGACCGCGGCATAATTTCTCCTGATGTTTTTCTCCTTAATAATTATAGTTTTCTTATATTGAAAACAAACATTAAACTGAGCGATTCCGGCAATACCGGATAATCACACCTATTTTTTAGTTCGCTTTTTGACTATATAACGATTACTTTTTCTTTTCTTGCGTGTCTTAAAACCCTTTGAGGGAACACCCCACGGACTGCAAGGGTGCCGCCCGCCAGAAGATCTTCCTTCGCCTCCACCCATTGGATGGTCAACGGGATTCATGGCAACACCTCGAACCTTTGGTCGTCTGCCGAGCCAACGCTTGCGGCCTGCCTTACCCAAAGATATGTTTTCGTGAACCACATTTCCGATCTGCCCTATAGTGGCCTTACAGTTTAAAAGGACCATTCGGACTTCCCCTGAAGGAAGTTTGATCAGAGCATGCCGATCTTCCTTTGCCATCAACTGGGCAAATGTTCCTGCGCTCCTGACAATCTGTCCGCCCTTTCCAATGCGCAATTCAATGTTATGAATATGCGTTCCAAGCGGTATATTGCTCAGGGGAAGAGAGTTGCCGGGTTTAATGTCGGCTTCGGGTCCTGAAATTACAGTGTCACCAATCCGGAGATTAATCGGTGCTATAATATACCGCTTTTCTCCATCCGCATAGTGCAGAAGCGCAATTCTTGCTGATCGATTCGGGTCATACTCTATTGTAGCAACCTTGGCAGGAATTCCGATTTTATCCCTTTTGAAATCGATAACCCTGTAATGCCGTTTATGACCACCCCCGCGATGTCTGCATGTAATACGTCCGTTGACATTACGGCCGCCTGTTTTCCTGATAACCCTTAAAAGACTCTTTTCGGGGGTTGTGCTTGTGATCTCGTCAAATTTTGAATATGTTTGAGCTCGCCTACCAGGAGATGTAGGTTTTACTTTTTTTATACCCATTATATGCCCCTTTAAACTCCTTCAAAAAAATCAATACGTTCACCAGGCATCAATGTAACAATCGCTTTT
>JAZFVY010000132.1:0-2319 GCA_036447975.1 Desulfobacterales bacterium | reverse complement strand
TGTTATCTGTTCCGGTGATCCCTCCAGATATAGATACCGAACGTATTTCAACAGAAGTTCAAAAAAAACTTGCCATTACCCTTTCTTCTGAACAACTTGATGTCCTAAAAGAGATCCTTTCCCATAGAGCTACCATCATAACCGGAGGCCCCGGAACAGGCAAAACAACCCTTATAAGGTCTATTAATGCCATCTTTGCAGCACTCGGAAAGCATGTTCTTCTCGCAGCGCCGACAGGACGGGCAGCCAGGCGGTTATCCGAGGTTACCCGAAGAAAGGCAAAAACTATTCACAAGCTACTGGGATATAATTTCAAAGAGGACCTGTTCGATAAAAACCAGGATAATCCCCTTGTTGCGGATGCAGTAATCATTGATGAGGCTTCAATGGTAGATACCTTGTTGATGTTTCATCTGATACAGGCTGTTCCCGTAACTTCTGTGTTGATACTGGTCGGTGACATTTTCCAGCTTCCGTCCGTGGGTCCCGGCAATGTGCTTTCCGACATGATCAAATCGACCCGAACACCGGTTTATTATCTTAAAAAAATCTTCAGACAAGCCCACGAAAGCCCTATCATTGTGAATGCTCACAGGGTCCGCCATGGTGAATTCCCTCTCCTCAAGCCGTTGGACGATTCAGAAGATCTTTCCGAGTTCTACTTCCTGGAACAAAATGATCCTGATAAGGTTGTTTCGACAATTGTCAAATTGTGCAGCAAGGCTATCCCGATGCGATTTGACCTTGATTCTGTGCACGATGTTCAGGTTTTAACCCCGATGCACAAAGGCGTTGTCGGTACCACCAACCTCAACCAGGTTCTTCAAAAAGTGTTAAACCCAAACCCGGTTATGATTGAAACCAGGGGCAACACTTTTAAGATAGGTGACAAGGTCATGCACCTGATAAATAACTATCAGAAGGAAGTTTTCAACGGAGATATCGGAACCATAAGCGACATTGACCGAAAGAAAGAGGTGTTATCGGTAGACTACTACGGCAGGATTGTAAATTATGATTTTGCGGAAATGGACGAAATATCACTGTCATATGCCATATCGGTGCACAAGTCACAGGGGTCGGAATACCCTGCTGTAATTGTACCGATAATGCATCAGCATTTTGTACTTTTGCAGAGGAACCTGTTATACACAGCGATTACCCGGGGCAAGAATCTTGTAATCCTTATCGGCACAAAAAAAGCTCTATCCATTGCAATCAATAACAATAAGCCCAAAAAGCGTCTTTCAGGTCTTGCCTACAGACTTATGGGTGACTGACAGCGGACCAGATAGGTTTATTTAAATAAAGTAACAGTTTAGTTCTTTGAAACAAATCGATTTCAAACGAGCGGAAATATTTCCAAAAAGCTAAAGTGTTACTAAATAAATATAAATGCATGAAATATCTTGACACTCCTTATCATTTCACTTAGTTAAACCTCAACTACGCATCAGGCTAATAATTTTACTAACATAGATACAAAAACAATTGCTTAGGAGAATACTTATGGCTGTACCAAAACGAAAAACATCTAAGTCAAAACGGAATAAACGGCGAACCCACCAGAAGGTCGCGATTCCGAACTTGACCAGATGCCCCCAGTGCGGTGAAGCCCGGCTTCCGCACCATGCTTGCCCCAGCTGCGGCACTTACAAAGGCCGGACTGTAATTGAAATTGAAGATTAACGCATCCCTTCGGAGGATCAATTTATGCAAGTTGGGGATAAAGCAATGTCCGAAAACAAAACACCGATTATCATTGGCAGCGATCATGCTGCTTTTGATTTAAAGGAAAAGATTAAAGCCTTCCTTGTTGACAGAGGTATTGATGTAGAGGATGCCGGTTCCCACAGTGAGGATTCGGTCGATTATCCGGATTTTGGAATAAAGGTGGCATCGATGGTTTCAACGGGAAAGTTTGAGCGTGGGATTCTCTTGTGTGGTACAGGGATCGGTATGTCCATGGTTGCCAATAAATTTCCCCATGTCAGGGCAGCACTATGCTCGGATCTTTTTTCCGCTATTATGAGCAGACGCCATAATAATTCTAATATACTGGTTTTGGGTGGTCGTGTTGTCGGAGACGCTCTTGCCATGGAAATGGTTAGGGCCTGGCTTGAAACACCGTTTGACGGCGGACGGCATCAAATGCGAATTGACAAGTTTGATCAGCTAGATGCAACTGGGTAGTCTGGAAAAGCTAAGGTCTCGCCACAAACTTTATAAGAGGTAATGATACTTGGATTTGAAGCTTATTGAAAATGTAGATCCTGATATTGCCGGTGCAATTGCCATGGAAATTGACAGGCAGAAAAA
>JAZFVY010000131.1:0-4654 GCA_036447975.1 Desulfobacterales bacterium | reverse complement strand
TCCCCAGCACGGACTCGAACCGCGGACCCAGTGGTTAACAGCCACTTGCTCTGCCAACTGAGCTACTGGGGATTATTTGAGGCGTAATCAATTAATAAAGAAATAAATTAAAGTCAAGAAAAATATTCGTACATGTTCCAAGGGTTTTGACTTCGATACAGGATCGTTGAACGGATCCCTGCAAGCGCATTGCAGCATGTTTCGACCCGCGGCGAATATTCCAGTCAAATTATCGATGCGCTTTCAGATACTGAGCTTTACTTCACGGAAGTGATTGAGCGATGGTTCGATCGGAACGGTAGCTATGGGCCACCGAATCATTATTATGTTTTGGTCAGGCTGACAAAAAAGAGAGCCGAAATGATCTTGAAAGGCTTAAAGTAACCGGCCCGAGATTTTTCCATTTCCATTAATCATTAAAAAACGGAACACCCTTCAACGTTACGCCCCTATACAGACTCCTGAAAGAGTAAATATCTTACCGCCAGACGTTTGAACCTGCAAAGCGAATCCAGAGAAATATGCTCCGGCACGGAAATGTCGTACCATTGGACAAGGAAGGGCCTTTTTCCCGGGACCAGGTGTTGGAAAGAGAAAAGACTTGAAAGGCTGGTCTCATAAATTTAGATATCTTTTTCAAAAACAACAACGCTGTCTCTACCCATTTTCTTTGCTTCATACAAAGCTTTGTCAGCATTATAAATCAGGTGTTGAAGATTATCAGAGCTCTCTTTATAATGCGATATTCCTATACTAATTGAAATATCAGAAGTTGCTTTGACATTCTTTCTTAACCGCTCTCCAATAATAAATGCCTCCTTATTTGCAATATCAGGAATTATTACCACAAATTCCTCTCCCCCATATCTGTAAATGTGTGTCTTGTCATAAACTCTTAGGTTTTTTTCTAAACACTGACTTATCTCCCTTAATACCTGATCTCCTTTTTGATGACCATATTTATCATTGTATTTTTTAAAGTGATCAATATCAATCATTAGTAAGCTTGTACCTTTATTGGTTCTCTCGGACATGGCGACGACCAATTCAAGATCCCTGTCGAACTTTCTCCTGTTATACACACCTGTTAAAGGATCCTTATCAATCAGACCAGACACAAACACCCTCTCATCTGGACTAAGCTGAGCCAAGATTTCGTCCAATTTCAATTCTATATTGCCTACATTCATAAAATAGGATTTCCTTTAATTTTAGGATATTGGGTCGAATTCTATGTTACTTATAATCTGTTTAAACAATCTCCGTTTATTGTGTCAATCAACTGAGTAGTTCCGGAATCTTTCAAAAGTCAAACGAAGACTCTTTTTCCATGCCCCGTTCTTTATGTTTGTTGATGATGAGTTGGCGTCCCTTATCAGAGTACAGCCCCTTGCCTATCTTGCGTTTGAGACGATATTTATTTTCAACATTTTTCAGGAAAGTCAGTTGCTGTAAGTCTTGTTTTGTGTAGATTTTGAAGCCTGATTCAAAGATTTTCATATAAGCGGATAGACTGTTGTTTGTGGGGCCGAAGCCTTTTCCATAGAGGCACTTTTTCTCAATGTCACTGCCGACTTGCTCGATTGTCTGATAACGCATATCAGGTCCAATTTCCAGCATTTTCATGATGATTCCGGAATACTCCTCGGGCACATCAAGGCAGACTTTATGGGGCGGCAGTATCTCCTTTTTGAGTAATTTCTCATAGTAGACAGCTTGTTTTTCAAAGGTTAATCTCATGGGGACTGAAAACGGGCTTACACCTGTCAACAAATAGTAAGCAACCAGCCCTAGAGAAAAGATGTCGCTGCGGTTATCAATCTGATTATTTTGAACCTGCTCAGGGGCCATGTACTGAATTTTCCCTGCAAGTCCGAATATATCCTGGTCGGCTGCCACGGCAATCCCGAAATCCGTCAACTTGGTCACTCCCTGGTCGCTGACCAGAATATTTTCGGGTGAGATATCCCTGTGAACTAGATATTCATGGGCATATTCCAATGCACGGCAGATGCGGCTGATAATAAATGCATTAATCGCGATGGGCAACAGCAGGCCTGCTTTAATATGATTACCGTGTATTTCACGCAGATCCCAGCCTTCAATGTATTCCATCACGACCAGATACAGACGTTTCCCCTGGTAGCCGGTTTCCCTGGCAAAAAAATGCTGCTCTTCCAGATCTGTCATTGCCTGGGATCTGCCCATGCGCAGATCGGTCAGGAGTTCCATCCCCCTTGTCCCTGCCTCGGTTCTTTTCTTATCTCCTCGTTTGCCAAACCCCTTCTTCAGAGTGCTGATCTTTTTTTGAAAATCTTCAGGCAGATTCTCAAAAGGAATAGCCTCCATGCCATAAGTCCTAACAATATTCTCATGTCTGAGAGCAGCAGCGATATTGGCTTCAGCCTTGAGCGCTTCAACCTGCCTGTTGGTAATGGTGCGGATCGTTTTTAATACAACAAGGTCATTTACACCTTCACAATGTTTTTTAGCAAGATAGACAATACCCATACCACCGCTGCCTATTTCTTCGACAAAAGTAAAGGCTGAGCCTGATTGAAAAGAAAGATCTGCCAAAGAAGACATGGTATTCCCCTATCAAAAGGTAAATTAATAGGATTTAAGTATTTTCAATTAAGGAAAGTTTATTAGATGGCGATAAAGAAGTCAAAGAACTTTTTTCAGACGATCAGGGCTCGCCCAGTGAAATCCCCGTAGGAGTTCGCAGATCAAAATTCTACCCTTACCTTTCAGATCCTAAAGATTTTAACATTTCAATGATGTCACGGCTGGTTCCATCAGGCACGATCAACCAAAGGCGTTTCAGGTGGTCGATTGATGCTTGTTCCAGGGTTTTCTGCAGGAGTACGACAAAACGTTCTTTCTCCAGGGAACCGTGTAATGTGCCGAGAAGCGGGAGGGCAATTGATGGAAGATTTCGGCGTTCAGCCTCTTGAAAGATACCTTCAAGCGCGCTTATTATCCATTCCTCGTTCCATGTCGGCTCCTGGTTGACGTCATGAACAATTGCGAGAAATTTTATGGGATTATTACCTCTTACCAACACACTGCCAACCGGTTCCGGCTCTGTTTCAATCAATTTGGTCATCAATCGCACAATATGTTCATCAGTTTCATGTATTGTAGTATCAGCGCTCATGATGCGAAAAGTGTCCTCCTCGGCAGCAATCGCATCTACCTCAAATGGTGGTAAATGCTTCGGTGATGCAACAATACGGATAGATTTAAACGACATTTCGCATTGCAAACCTCCCCGGATCAGTTTTAGTTCCGGTCTTTTATCCTTTTTTCTGAATTCCACCGCGCTATCAACTCATCCCTTGTAATAATTGCAGTTATATCTTTGATATGTTGACGGATATTTTCAAGTCCCCCTTCCTGGCGATCAACCAGGATCACTGCTTTGACCACGTCCAGCCCTTCCGATCGGGCCCGCTCAATGGCCTTGATCGTAGAGCCTCCGGTCGTGGCCACATCATCGATGACAACAACCCGCTGCCCAGGAGTCATATCCCCTTCGACCCACCTGATGATACCATGGTCTTTTTGAGTCTTGCGTATGGAAAAGGCGTTGATGGGTTTTCCTTTTAATTCCGAAACAAACGCCGTAGCAACAGCCATGGGATCTGCACCGAATGTAAGCCCGCCGATTCCGTCCGGGTCCAAATCTTTTATGGCATCGAATACAAGATGGCCCACCAGAAACATGCCCCTCGGGCTTAATGTTGTGGGCTTGCAATTTACATAGAAACGGCTCATTTTGCCTGAAACAAGTTTGAAACTCGGCTCTTGGCTGTATTTAAAAGATTTTCGATAAATAATTTCGATAAGCTCTTGCTTCATAGTTACTCCGCTATATTATTATGAAAATTGGATCTAACCGTAATCGTTCAGCCACAAAGACACGAAGACACAAAGATTATAATATGATTCTTTTAATGCCATTTTTAATAAGAGACACGTTAAAATTGACAAGAAAACCAAGACGTTTGTCGGTCAATTTTAGATGACTGAGTATTTGCGCTTCCCATACAGGATTCATCTCGTCAACAGCCTTTAGTTCACAAATAATAAGATCTTCCACCAGAACATCTAAACGTAACCCCTCATTAAAGATTAACCCATCATATACAATCGGGATATCAACTTGTCCTTTATATTGTAACCCTCGTTTGGATAGTTCATGACAGAAGCAAACTTCATAAACTTTTTCAAGCAAACCCGGCCCTAATATCTTATGGACGGTATATGCTGCATCTACAATTTTTTCAGCTATAGATTCTTCTCTTTTTGATAAAGGTTTATAATTCATACCCCTTCTCTGTGCCTTTGTGCCTTAGTGGCTGAACTGTTGCATTTAACCTTATTGTGTTTAACAATTTCAGCAATGCAAGAAACTGTTGATTTTAAAGTGCTGTGTTGATATAAAAAGCCTCCACCGAAATGGAAGAAGCATATTTAATGGGATTCAGTGGAGGCTTTGAGTAAGGAAAACCGGAACAGCACTCCTTCAACTCAATAAATACATACCAGTAAAACCGATGAGGGTCAATTCAAAACTGACGGTCTCGTAAAAAGCCCAACTTCTGCGTTGTGCTGCATTTCGCAATCATTCAACGTACGATAAGTACGC
>JAZFVY010000130.1:0-3895 GCA_036447975.1 Desulfobacterales bacterium | reverse complement strand
ACACCCCGGTGCGAAATAAAACAAAAGCCCGTGCCTCCCAGACATCCTCGCGTAATAGCATCCATCCCGTGTGTATTGAAAGTTACAGACTTGCCGTCTTTCTTTGCTCTTTGCCTGAGAATGCGGTAATAATGGGGTGCACACGTAGCTTTCAGCTGCAAAGATGTCTTTTCACTTTGGTCATAAAACCAGTTCAATGTGCGTTCATACTCGGCAGCTGTTATTTCCTGGTCGACAATATATTTGCCTCGGCCTGTTGGAACCAGTAGAAAAATGTGGTGGGCTACTGCGCCCAGTTTTATGGCAAGTTCCTGAATCTTGGGAATTTCATCGAGGTTTGTTTTTGTAATTGTGGTGTTAATTTGGAATTCTATTCCAGCATCAATTGCCAGCTTGATGCCGCGAAGAGCACCATCAAAGGCACCTTCTACCCCCCTGAATCTGTCATGGCTTTCTCTTGTAGCACCGTCAAGGCTAACGCTTATCCTTTGAATACCTGAGTCAACCATCTGTTTGGCGGATTTCTCCGTGATCAGCGTGCCATTTGGCGCCATTACCATCCTGAGCCCTTTGTTTGTCCCGTATAACGCGATATCAAAGATGTCCGGTCTCAAAAGCGGTTCTCCACCGGTCAATATAACGATCGGCTTTCCGACTTCTGCAATCTGATCCAGAAGGAGAAAAGATGCCCGGGTGTCAAGTTCTCCGCTATGGGGACCATTGGTGGCCGAAGCACGACAGTGCATACAAGAAAGATTGCAGTTGCGCGTGGTCTCCCAGGCAACCAGGCGCAGCGAAGATCCATTGCTATCAGCGTGGGGATGTGTCTCTGAGTTTGATATATTTTTAGTGTTTACGCTCAATTAGGGTATTAGGATTTGTTTCGAGTTTCTCTGTCTATCTAGGTCCTTAATTCTTCTGCAGCTTCAATGGCAAAATAGGTCAGGATTATGTCAGCGCCGGCCCGCTTGATTCCCGTAAGGGTTTCCATCATGACCTTTTTGCCGTCTATCCATCCCATTTTGTCGGCCGCCTTTATCATGGCATATTCACCGCTTACATTATAAGCCGCAACCGGAAGATCAATCTCTTCGCGGATGCGACAGACGATGTCAAGATAAGGAAGGGCGGGCTTAACCATGATGATATCTGCCCCTTCTTCCACATCCATTGTCACTTCCCGGATTGCCTCCAGCGCATTGGCAGGATCCATCTGATAAGTCCGGCGATCTCCGAACTTAGGAGCAGAGTCCGCGGCATGACGGAACGGTCCGTAAAATGCAGAGCAATATTTTGCGGCATATGACATTATTGGAATATTACTGAAATCGTTTTCATCCAAGATATTACGAATTTCAGCTACACGGCCATCCATCATATCGGATGGTGCAACCATATCAGCCCCTGCTTGTGCATGAGACAGGGCAGCTCTGGCAAGA
Organism: Desulfobacterales bacterium; assembly: GCA_036447975.1. Lineage (GTDB taxonomy): Bacteria > Desulfobacterota > Desulfobacteria > Desulfobacterales > UBA11574 > JAUVVL01. The sequence continues at coordinate 2,456 of JAZFVY010000130.1, read as the reverse complement.
AGTTCGAGGGTGGCATCGTTGTCTATGATTTGGCCGTCCGCAACCCCGCAATGGCCGTGATCCGTGTACTGGCACAGGCAGACATCGGTTATGACAGCGAGATCGGATATTTTGTCTTTTAGGGCGCTTGTAGCTTTTTGTACGATGCCGTCTTTGGCATAAGCTGCGGTTGCAAGTGAATCTTTCCTTTCTGGTATTCCGAAAATCATTACAGCTGGAATACCTAGTTCATAAGCCTTTTTGGACGTTTTAATTAGATTGTCTATGGATAACTGATAGTGTCCGGGCATTGAATCGATAGGGTTTTTAACCCCTTTGCCGCTAATGGCAAAAAGTGGGAGAATAAGATCGTCAACCGTAAGTTTGGTTTCACGTATCATACGGCGAAACGCATCATTTTGCCGCAACCGCCTTGGCCTATAGTCGGGAAATAACATAGCAACTCCAATTTTATGTTATAAATATCAAAGGTTTCAGGAGATCTCTTCACCTGTAAGGTAACATGCAGGGTCTGGAGCCCAGACATCACCTGTCACAGCCTCAGAACGCACCCTGAAATTGCCGGCGCAAATATCCAGCCATCGGCAGGTTCCACATTTGCCCTTGGCATACTTTTTTTTCTCTTTGAGCTTATTCATGAGCGGATCCGAGGTGTCGGTCCAGATTTCAGAAAATGGTCGATCCTTAACGTTACCGAAACTGTAATGACGCCAGAATTGATCGGCGTGAACCTCACCATCCCAGCTTATGCAACCTATACCTCTCCCGGAATTGTTACCCTCATTCATTTTGAGAAGTTCAAGAACTTCCTTAGCACGCTCGGGATTTTCTTTTTTCAGCCTCAAGTAAATGTATGGACCATCCGCGTGATTATCAACCGTTAACACCTCTTTGGGTTTTCCTTGATCATGCAGCTTCTTTGTAAAATCCATGATAAGATCCACCGCTCTTCTGGATTCTTCATGGGTAAGATCTTCTTCCACAAGCTTTGAACCGCGTCCGGCATAAACCAGGTGGTAAAAGCAGATTCTTGGAATATCCTTTTCTTCAATAAGTTTGAATAGTTCCGGAATTTCACCAACATTAATTTTGTTGACTGTAAAGCGGAGCCCGACTTTGATTCCTGCCTTCTTACAGTTTTCGATTCCTTTTAAAGCCGACCTGAAAGCCCCTTTTACTCCTCTGAAACGGTCATTAATCTCTTCCATTCCGTCGAGGCTTATGCCGACATATGAAAGACCAATTTTCTTCAGCGTGCCTGCCATTTGTGGCGTTATCAGCGTCCCGTTTGTCGATATGACGGCTCGCATCCCCTTTCCCACGGCATATGCTGCAAGTTCGGGGAGATCCTTTCGAGCAAGAGGCTCTCCTCCGGAAATCAAAAGCACAGGCACACCGAATCCTGCAAGATCATCAATCAGTTTTTTACCTTCCATGGTGGTAAGTTCATTATCAAAAGGGATGTTCCTGGCATGTGCATAACAGTGCAGGCATTTTAAATTGCATCGTCTGGTAATGTTCCAGACGACCACAGGCCGTTTATCACTGGAAAACTGTAGCAGGTGGGAAGGTAATTGTGACGACATTCTTCCATAACGAATTGCATCTGATGGCTCCACGGTTCCACAGTAAAGTTTTGAGATTCCAATCATATTAATCCTGGTTGATAGTATCAATCATCTATCATGCTCAGCTCATCTCTAATAAGGTTGCTTATAAAAGCCCCGGGGTCCAAAAGTGCTTTTTTAGTTATAAAGAAGCGGTTTCTCCCACTCTTCTCCCGGATCAGTTTAAGGCCGTGTTCAAAATCGTGAGATATCTTTTCGTAAAAATCTTCGATTGTTATAGCGAATTTTTCAAACTGTTCGATGATTAAATCAATAGCATCTTCTTCCATGACAATGTTAATATCATGGTTTTTATAAAAAAGTAGTTCTATCTTTTTGATTTCATCATAATAGGATTTGATCTTTTTTATAACCCTCTCAATATCCATTATATGTTTGGAGTAATAAGCCGCCACCACTTCTATGCGTGAAGGCGTCAATGTAAGACTGTATTTTTCTGTCAGATTTTTCTTGTTTGAGTTCAAATACTCTTTTATAAATTCCCTCTCTTCAAGAGACAGCTTTTCAAAGGTTTCATTTATCTTGTCGCGGTTTGACAGCGCCAACAAGGTTTCAAGTGATCTTTCGGGATTTTCGATGACAGAAACAGTGACAGGAAATTTTTTGATATCACTTGATGGTAATTTTTTCTCAAACAGAAGCAGCGCCTTTTCAACAGCACTGACCAAACCCCTTGCGCCGGTGTTTTCATAAAAGGCATTTTTTGCTAAAATACTAAGAGCCTTTTCTTCAAATTTTATGTCGATACCATATGCCGCAAAATCGAGTTTTTTACCGAGAATTATCGAGTTGCTGGGATTTTTCAAGATTTCGAAAAGATCTTCTTCT
>JAZFVY010000129.1:0-2612 GCA_036447975.1 Desulfobacterales bacterium | reverse complement strand
GGTTATTCATATTTTCAGCAAAGAATTCAAAGGCTATTTTGTCACCCCTATCGCTTACATTGTCATATCGATTTTTCTTGTCGTCACAGGGTGGTTCTTTTTCTCAACTTTTTTTCTTTTTAACCAGGCCAGTCTTCGAAACTTCTTTGATCTTCTTCCCCTAATATTCTCCTTTGTCGTCCCGGCCGTCACCATGCGGCTGTTCTCCGAGGAGCTTAATGTCGGCTCTTATGAGATTTTGCTGACCCTTCCTGTAACCTATCGCGATGTAATTCTTGGAAAATTTACAGCAGCAGTCGCTTTTGTGGCAGCTATGCTGGCTCCAACCCTGGCCTATCCCATATGTATATCGTTTTTAGGTAAGCTTGACTGGGGTCCGGTGGCAGGGGGATACATCGGTGCGATTTTTCTCGGTGCCTCCTTTGCAGCCGTCGGGCTTTTGGCCTCATCGCTGACGCGGAATCAGATCATTGCCTTTATCATCGGCACGGCCATTTGCATCAGCCTCACATTGATCGACAAAATGCTTTTTTTCCTTCCCCGAACGTTATTGGCATTTTTAGAATATCTGGGAGCCGATTTTCACTTCCAGAACATTTCAAAGGGCATTATCGACTCAAGGGACTTGCTTTACTTTCTGAGTGTTATTTTTATCAGTCTCTACGGCGCACATCTTGCGATGCAAGAGAAAAATTAAGGGGAATTCAAATGGGTCTGAAAAAAATATCCGCAAAATATATAAAATTTCTTGCTTATCTGCTTGTTATTATCCTGGTCAATTTGACGGGAATAACACTTTTTTTCAGGCTTGATCTGACGGAAAACAAGATATACTCTATCTCAAATGCCAGCAAACGGGTCGTATCCACCCTTTCGGAACCATTGACCATTAATGTTTTCTTCACTCAGAACCTTCCAGCGCCCCACAACAATATCGAACAGTATCTCACAGACCTGCTGGAGGAGTATGCGACCTATGCCAATCGATACTTTAACTACCGCTTTTATGATGTCAGCCCTGATGAGGGCGATATCAGTCGGGGAACTAAGGAAAATCAGGAATTGGCTGACAATTACGGCATTCATCCGGTTCAGATTCAGGCCTTTGAAAAGGACGAAGTTAAATTTCAGAAGGCTTACATGGGCCTTGTGCTGATCCACGGCGACGTAATTGAACGTATCCCCACGATTACATCCACGGACGGACTCGAATACAAGCTGACAAACGCCATTTTAAAACTTAACAATAAGGTCAGCGCCCTCTTAAGCCTGCCCGAAAAAATCCGAATCAGACTTTTCCTCTCCTCTTCCCTCAAACAGGTTGCACCGTATATGGGATTGAACCCACTTACTGAAATGCCCGCCAAAATAGAGCGCATTGTAAAGAAACTCAACAATAAGCATTACGGCCAAATGCAATTCGAATATCTTGATCCATCAACAGATCAGAATCTTAAAAAGGAATCTGAGAAGTATAACATTGTGAACCTCTCATGGCCGGCGATTTCCGGAAAAATCAAGAAGGGTAAGGGCGTCATAGGTCTTGTGATGGAATACAAAGACAAATCGGTTCATATCCCGCTTTTGCGGGTTTTCAAAATTCCGATCATCGGAACTCAGTACCAATTGACGGATATAAATCAGATGGAAGAGATCATCAACGAAAGCCTGGAATCCCTCATCGATATCAACGAGAATATAGGTTTGCTGGCAAGTCACGGCACCCTCGATGTTCAGGGCTCCTTCCAGACCGGCCCAACCCGACCGGGAAATTCGGATCATGTAAACAACTTTCGGGAACTGACATCGGAAAACTACACGATTAAGGCCGTCAATCTTAAAGAGGGCAACATTCCGGAAGGCCTCGACTGCCTAGTCATTGCGCGGCCCACGGAAACCTTCAGTGACTATGAGCTGCTTCAAATCGACCAGTTTCTGATGCAGGGTAAAAGTTTAGCCGTCTTTCTGGACGCCTTTAACGAGGTAATGCCGCCCAGTCCTCAGGGCATGGCCTTCAGGGGACAAAATCCTCGTTATGTTCCCCTGAAGACCGGACTCGAAAAACTTTTGGCCCATTACGGTGTCAGCATCAGAAAGTCGTATGTCATGGACGAAAGCAGCTTTAAACAGAGAACTCCGGCACGATTCGGCGGCGGGGAACGACCCATTTATTTTGCGCCGGTGATCAAAAACCGCAATATCAACCACGATTTGGAATTTATGAAGAATATTAAAGGTCTTATTGCCTTAAAAATTTCTCCGCTGGACTTGGATACGCAGCGCATCAAGAAAAACGGTCTTGTGGCCCACAGGCTCTTTTCCTCTTCGGAAAAATCCTGGGAAATGAGCGGGCAGATTAACCTTAATCCCATGTTCATTCAGCCGCCGAAATTAGCCGATGATATGCAGAGCCTACCCCTGGCATATATTATCGAAGGTGAATTTCCAAGTTATTTTGACGGCAAACCCATTCCCGAGAAGACTTTGGCAAAGGGCGATGTTAAAGCATCAGACACCAAGAAAGAACCGGACAAGAAACCCGATGTTGATCTTTCGAAAATAAAGGGTGAAGGCGAATTCCTCTCCCAAGGAAAACCCGGCAAAATCTTTTT
>JAZFVY010000128.1:0-8913 GCA_036447975.1 Desulfobacterales bacterium | reverse complement strand
TACTTACGGGTTTTCACCCGGAGTAATGCTGATCTGCTAGTATGCCCCAAAAAGATAGAAAACGATGTTTTACGCTGATAAGGACAAAATGGGCTTTAAGCTTCTAAGATGAAAATTGTATTGTCATTGATTCCTTCTGAAATGTTGGCTTTTATTTGCGGAGCCCTTATCTTCGGCTGCGCCACTCCATTACCCAACAAGACTGTTCCTCCTCCGGGGCCCTATGTTAAAACCATGGATCTACGGGCAGGCGGCTTTCGAAGAATGTATCGACTTCACATCCCTGCCGGCTACAAAGGAGAAGTTTCCCGACCGCTGGTAGTGGTCATCCACGGCGCATTCAGCACCGCCAAGGAAATAGAAAAACAATCCGGATTCAGTAAACTTGCCGACCATGAAGGCTTCATTGCCGTCTACCCCGAAGGCATGGGAATCTTCGGATTTCTTCAGCACTGGAATGCTGGGCACTGTTGTGGAAAGGCGGCTGCCGATAACATCGACGACGTAGGGTTCATCGCTGCTGTCATTGATGATGTGGCCGCCCGTCTGAGTGTCGACTTAGACCGGATCTACATGGTAGGGTTCTCTAACGGAGGAATGCTGACATACCGCTTTGCCGCCGAACGCTCGAGTGTTGTGGCCGCGGTGGCACCCATGGCTGCTTCAATTGGCGGCAGAGCCTCGGCAGACATTCCCTTGTGGGTTTTGCCGAAGCCGGCAGCCAAGGTTCCGGTGATCGTATTTCATGGTCTGGATGATGACAGCGTCCCCTATTTGGGGGGACAAAGTCTTCGTCATGGCGGTGAACGGGAATATCTTTCCGTAGAAGATTCGGTTCACTTCTGGGTACAGCACAATGGTTGCAGAAAACAGGCCGTTCAAAAAAATCTATACGACGGCCGCGTCGCTTACTCCCTTTGGAAAGATCCGGCAGGCTCAAACGATGTCTCGCTTTATGCCATTAAAGAATGGGGGCACATCTGGCCGGGGAAATATTTTACTGGAGCTCTTGAACCGGAAAATCCGTTAAACGGTTTTGATGCCGCCGAAATTATCTGGGACTTCTTCAAGCGTTACCGTCGCAGCTCGCAGTTTTGAATACCAAAGTATTGGTGTTGGTGGTAATAGAAGGGGCTAGTCCACGGGGGTGTGCTGCTCCAGAAATTTTAGAATACGAGACTTGGCTTTGTCGCGAATTTCGTCGCGTTCCATCAAGATCTCATGATAGGAACCGTTGAACGATATCTTTATGGAATTTTCAGCCAGGCGGTGGAATTCCTCCAGTCCGGATAAACCTACGACCGTGTCGTCTTCAGCTTCAAGGAGCAGAACAGGTATCCTGATTTTGGAGGCTGCCTTCCGGGCTCTGCGGGTAGCCTCTATGGCTTCAAGGGACCATCTATTGGTGGGAGCGCCCAGCTTGATTTCCGGATGACATGACCGGAGAGTTTTATTCATTTCATAGCGCACCTGACTGTGGGTAAGATTATTGCCCGCAAAGGGTGCTTCCGGGTTGAACATTTTGCTACCATAGATATAGTCTTCGGCCTTTCCAAGGGAGATAAAGATGCGTAACATAAATACCATCAAGGCTTGGGACACCGGTCCGGCTTCGATCTTCAGCATGGGCGAGGAAAGAATCAAACCGTCCAGGTCGTTGATGTGACGGGCGGCATAGATCGCGGCCACCGCCCCGCCCATGCTGTGAGCCAGCAGAAACCGGCGGGGATGCGAGCGCGTATTGACTACAGTATCGATAAAGGTCTTGAGGTCGGCCACGTAATTATCAAAACGTTCCACGTGCCCCTTTAGCGGGTCTGCCAGCATTCTGCCTGAAAACCCCTGCCCGCGATGGTCCAGAGTATAGATGGAAAAACCGACTTGTCTGAGGTCATAAATAAGCTCTGCATATTTAACACATGACTCGCCTCTTCCACTGACAATGATAAGGGCACCTTTTTCCTGGGGTACTTCCAGCTTGGCGTAATAAATAGGCAGATTTTCCCTGCCCTTGAATTCGCCATGTTGTAGTTGTTGGTAATAAAATGGCAGGATTCGATCCAAAAGAGCGGTAAGGAGCTCATGTTCGTTGACCGGCAGACAAACAGAGGGCGCCAGGAAGATGCAAAAAAGAATCAAGAGCATTTTCACGGCGATCCGCATGCTCCCTTTAGCTCTGCCAAACGAAAAGGGAAGGCCTTGTTCAGGTGTAATGTCGAGGATAGTGTCGGTTTTCAAAGGCACGATAAGAACCTGCAAGCCCTAAAATTAACCACTTCAGGATTTTTATAATAGAGCTGAAACATTTCCCAAACTTTTGGCAACTCAGAAATCGATCCAGCCCTTGACGCTCAAATAAATATGGACCGAGTCGTCCTCAGAGTCTCTTCGCGTTCTATCATGTGCATAAACTATTCCCAGGCCTGGTGAGAATGCCAAATAACGAAACATTTTCATGGAATAGTTGACTTCGGTTCCCCAGGAATTGATCCAGCCTAGGTCATCTCCCATGTCCTCATCGTCCCAGGTCCGGCCGCCTTCATAGAAAATTTCTGCCATTAGTTGCCTGAAATAGATTGGAAACGCTCCTTCCATTCCCTTGGAGAAGTCCAAGAAAGGGAAACGATAAGAGACCGCTGCCTTGACAATTCTGTTACCTGTCTGGAAATTGGAGTCATATCCTCTGAGTGTAAGGGTGCTTGGAATACCCGGGGAAAGATATTTCACCGGACTGGCAAAGCCTCCCAGGCCGAAAAGCCCTTGGGCCGTACTGTCACCTGTGCCATAGCCAAAGGCAGAGGAGATTTTAATTACGTGATTTCTCAGTTTGGGCACAGAGATATATTCGCTCCAGTCTGCCAAATAGCGGGATTGAGAAAGCTCTCCCCCGAGAGACGGTCTAGACAGTTCTCCTCCAATGGAAACGATCCGCCCGTCCTCGATAGAACTGCTTCTTCCATAAACCTCTCCGTCGAAATAAGCTACTTTTGCCCATACGAATCCCTGGTTTTTTTCGGTGGGTTCAATCGACAACTGTACTCCCCTGTGTTTATCCTGGACTTCATCTATAAAATTACGTTCTTTGTATTCATACCCTGCCTCAAGAGATACCTGGCGTTCCAGATCAAGAAATGGAAGCTCGACAGCAATGCCATATTTTTTTACTTCCTCGGCATGGTCAAAACGGGTATTTCCGCTCTGACTCACCAACAGACCCGGATATACTTCTTGATCGGCTAAAGCATATAAATGGAATTGTGGAGCGAGGCCTCTATAGAAATAGTGGGCGGCACCCAACCCAGTGTCGTATTTAGACTCCCATCCAACAAGAAGTTTTAGATCCTGGTAGCCGGTGGGATCAGAAAATGATGCAGCTGCACCTCCCTGCACTCCGCCTGGGCTTGCGGTTATCCAGGGAGACCAGTAGTCGAAGCGTTGGTCTGCAAAAGAGTTATAGCGGATCGGTTCAATGGTTTGTTTTTCAGCCTCCTGTCTCGACTTCTGGCCTTTTTTTCTTTCTTCTTCCAGCCAAGTCGCCTTCTTACCGCCCTTCCATGTGGGGTGAATCCTGGGAAGTTCCTTCCCTACGAAACCATTAGGAAGGTAGGGGAGGATTGTCAGGTGCGGACCCAGGCCATCGAATCCTACGGCAACAATACCTTGGCCGTCTTGAGAAAATGATGGGGAAAAGAGCCCACCGGTGATATGGGATAAAGGCGCCGGACTTTTGCTTTCGCCAATCTGAATTTGATAGAGGTTATAGACACCGTTTGAGTCACTGGTAAAGATGAGAGATTTTCCGTCCGGATGCCAAACTGGGAAAGTAATCTGAGCATTGCTTTTGAAAACCGTTTGGCTGTCATTGGTATTAAGGTTATAGATCTTTAGCCAAAATCCGGCATCGCTAGCCTCAACATAGACGATTTTAGCTCCGTCCGGAGAGTACCTGGGAACGGAAAGATCATATTGGAGAGGAACCTCGGTCAGTATTCTTTCATCGACGATTTTTCCTGTTCTATCCAGATCCAGTTCCAGAAGATAGGTATGTCCCCCTCTCTGGCTCACAGCAGCAAATCTCATATCATCCGGAGAAATGTCAACGGCTCTGTACCTTCCTTGATTGGTCACAAGAGCGTCCTTTCCGGTTTTAGGATTGTATCGCCTGATCTCGTACCAAAGATTATCCCACTGCTGGACATTCAGTCTAGTGTAAAAAATATGGCTCCCGTCTTTGGAAGCCGTCAAGTTGCCAAAGGGAGATGTCGCCTTGGATGTGGAAATCTTTTGCAATACCTTGTTTTCAAAATTATATACAAAGAGACTGTTCCTTTCTTCTTCATGATTACCGATGAAATAAGCCTTTCTGGCTACCGATATGACTTGACCTACTGCGATTCGAAACGGTGTCAACCTGGGAGGCCTGGTAGTGGGCAGGGTTTCAAGAATACTCAGGTTATCTCCTTGAATCTTCTTTTCACGAGTGAGCATCTCTTGGGCCAGGGTTTTAAAACCCTTACCCGTAGTTTTTCCGACAGCCCGGGTGCTGTTGAAAAGAAAGGACTGAGCAATGTTCTTGTTCAAATCTCCCACTGGATTATCTCGATCAGAGGTCTCATAGATATACTGGATGAAACGCATCCCATAAAGATATGCCCCCAAACCATAGGGCCAGTGTGGTATCTCAATGTACCATTTTGAGTAAGGGAGCAGATTGTTGTCCCTGACTGCACAGCGGAAAATCATATCCACAAACGTGGATTGCCCTCGTCCTGGCGGAGCAAATTCGGTTTCCGCCCAGATGGATTCTCCTTCCAATAGCCAACGGGGTGAAAGCAGGACAGGAGATGCGGTGAAAAGAAAGGTCGCAAAAGAAAACAGATCGCCCAGAGGTAACGCTTTTCCGAAAACCTGTGATAGAATCTTGTTGTAGCCGTAACGCATGTCCATAACGATGGCATGTGTTAGTTCGTGAAAGACCGTCCGTCGGAGATAATCTCCAGGCTGGTAGATGCTGGAACCCGGTTCAGCACCGGCTGCGTAGACGGTGATAATATTATGCGGAACAGATGTTGCCCAACCGTTGTGTGTATCCAAACCGTCTATGAAGAGGACGTCGATCTTGCCTTCAGGGAACCAGTCGAATACATGAGTCAAAACAGAAAATGCCTCTTCACTGTATTCGGCTATGAGAGGTGCGGCCTCTGTCAGAGATTCCTGATAAATGATCCGAAAATGAGGTGTCTTGAATGTATAGAGTTTTTCTTGTGTCGGAACATTCGGTGCTTCATAGGCAAATGGGGTGCCGAAAATTAGCAGCGTCATCGTGACGACCATCGCGCACAATATGGCCCTTTTTCTTTCCCTGTAGAACAACATTTTCATTATCCTTAGGATTCTGAAAGGACTTTCAATTGAACCTTATTGCTCGAAAAGCGTTGTAGGTTATAGAATACCGTACCCCCGATGCATATTTGTATGGTTGCATGCCATGATATTCACATAACATGATAGTCATTAAATGTCCATTAAGAAATGGGAAATGTCAAGCTGAAAAAATGATGATAATTTTTTGGGGAGTGCTACTATCACATCGAACAGTAAAGATGAAAAAAATTCCTCGAAGCATTATTCAGTTTGTCTGCCGAATATGAGCATTGTGATATAATAAAAGCAAAATGTTGATTTTTTATCACAATAATTTTTTAAAGGTGTATGAATCTTTACGGGAAGACATGGTGCATACATTTATGTGAAGAGCCAATAAAAGATTAGGTGATTATAAAAGATCTGATGTGTCTTTATTTACGGGTTTTGCTTTTTTTCGAAATTGGTTTTTAGGTGTGGATAGCTGACCTCTTTTTCAAAAACAATCTGACGCAGGATTCTATCTGAAGTAAAAAAAAGTGTGAGGGTGTTGTAGCTGACCTGGGCTCCATAAGCCGAAAAATCAACATTTGGTCCCCAGATTTCAAATACAGGAATACCCAGAGCAAGCCTGTTGCGATGAAACACGGCCCTTTGGTATATCAGAAGGTCTCTGTCCTCAAGTCCAACCAACATGCTTGGAGCTCCAAGCAACGAAAGTGTTTCTCCCAATGTAGTCTTTCCCACCTGAAATTCATCGCCCGGTGCAACGACATCGGTTCCTTCCACTCTTCTGACAAACTGGTAAGAAATACAGCCCCAAAAAAATTGGACTATAACAAATACCGACATCAAAATAACACGTACATTAAAACGGAAACCCATAAGATGCCTTGTCAGCGTTAAAACTTACACCATAGTGGGTTAAAATATTCTCGTTATCAAAGAAAAATACGATTCGATCATCCTGTTTATCATAATTGCCAAAGCTCACAATCAGCAGCCAAACGGCCGTCCCTTTGTCTACGCTGCGAGTGTAAATGTAGGCATTACCATTAGACAACTTTACTACCTGCTCTGGTGCTCCAAAGATTGTGCATACATCGGTTGCCGTTGTCTTTCCTTCAACGAGCTTGTCAAGACTGTCTGCTTCTAATGGTTGGTGTGCCTGATTTTTTCCAATAGCACAGCAACCAACAACAACAGTCGAGACCAGGAGAATGATGAATGTGGCTCTTAATATTTTCAAATTCTTTACTCCTTATATATAGCTATTTAGCCAGATAACTCACGAGTCTTTTTACTTCAGTTGCTTGATCTCATCAATTATCGGAGCTTTATAATGGTCTAATGCAATACCGGATTGCTTGTACCAATCAATAGGCGATGTGGGCTCAATAATGCTTTTTAACGTTTGTACATAACTATTTCAATAACCCGGAGGGGCCCATTAATTATCGGAGCGACCCCTATTTCAACGTGTGTATTGAATGTTTCTTCATTAATTTTTATCACACACCATCTGTTTTCCTTCTGAAACAGTATGATTGAACTTGTTTGCGGAGATTTGAACAAACTTATTTCCTACCAGTTATCCTTTGCCATGTTGTTTTGAAAAAAAGCAATCAGCGAATTTCTTTCGACATTCCCTTTTAATACCAAAATGCCTGTTAAAAAACCCGGGGACTGGACGATATAAGATGATTTATTGTCAACCTTCAACCCTTTTGGAATAAGAACATCTCCGAAATTCCCTTATCCATATTTTACACAAAATCCCAAGTATAACTTGATTGAAAACAAGTCAATACAACAGTTCATTAATGCAAAATTCGTTAAAAACGAATTCATCGTGTATTGGATATCGAGTTATTATTCAATCTCAGGCATATTCAAATCCTTAAAGAGTCAAATATTTTACTAACCCTTTAAATTATTCCAGTTTAACAATGACCTTACTTCCGACAATATCCGTTACGGAAAATCTTTTCCCTTGAACGGCTTTTCCGTCTATTGTTTCGCTGAATGAATCTGCATTTCCTTTATATTGAACCGAGAGTTGCAGTTTCCCACCGCCAAAGCTGCGCTTGCTTACGGAAACAACATTGGATATTTTAGCGAGAACTTTTCTGACAGCTTTTTGCATTTTGAAATTCGAAACGTTATTGACCGTAACCTCCAAACTGATTCCATTATTGATCATACCCTGGAATGATGAGACGATCTTTTCGAACAAGCTTCTGTCCATCAGCTTGGTGGCTGCTTTCTCTGCAGCTTTGGCCATGGCTACTTCTTCCGAGACATGCACCGCACCGCTGGTCGCTGACTTGGAAGCTACGATCATGGCTGTTGAGCAATTAACCACTTTTGCGGTAATATTGGCTTGGCCGGACTTCATTCCGGTATCACCAAGCAAGGCACTTTTCATCAAACCTTTTGCAACCTTGCCAACCAGCACATATTCGGCGCCGTTCGTTGCACCGATTTGAGCCGCAGCCACAGGATCGCCTGCGGTTGCCCGCTTTATGAGCTGCTGCTCCTTATGCATAAGCGCTGCCACAACCGAAGCATCGACAAGTTGAAACTCTTTTCCAGTCAGGTAATCGACAATTGCTGTTTCGGCGGAATTGCCGCCCTCTTCTTTGATGACAACCATCATGCGCGGCTTATCCATGGATTCAAGCAAGATTTTTAAGGCCGCAAGGTCTGATTTAATACTTGCCAAAGATACGACCGCTTCTATTTTTACATAATAATTGCCGTCCGCCTGCTTTTTTTCTTGAAGGATTTTATATTTTTTGACTGAACCTATCGTTTGGGAGAGAATCGAATCTCTTTGAACATGGAAATTTTCAACTTCGGTTTGCGAGATAAGTACAACTCCGATTCCTTCTTCTACAGCAGTGCGTTTGGCTTGTAAAAGAGCTTCTTTATTAGATACTCCGAAGCCTTCTGTTTCAACTGTGATATCGCCTTCAGGAGGAATTGCGTAAAGCGGCGAAGCCAAGATAAGGACGACCGAGATAAGCGTAGCGACGGCCGAGTTCATGGTATTTCCTTTTCTGTATGATATTAAGGAAAGCATCTTTCCTATTGAAAGGATCAAATGGGTTTTTCTTTTCAAGAACAGTTCGTGAAGGTTTTGAGTAGTATAGAAAAACGATATAAGGATGTCAATTAGTTTAGTTTCAAGGAAAAACAGCTATTTTTTCAGAAGAAGGGGTGTTTTTACGATAGATCTGCCCCCGGGTTTTCAAGTGTTTTGGTGCAGGTCCTTAACTGATCTGCTACCAGGCACCCATCAGGATCAAGGCCATTTAAGAAAATATAAAATTGACGGTTGCGTAGCCAAGAGACCTTAATTGTCTCGGAGCAAAGCAACCTTTCTTATTTCTCTGACGACCCCTGGTCCGGTAAGCGGACCCCAGAAAAACATCGGTACCTTGTCATGTCCAATGGGTTGTGACAAAATAGAGGGCTCCAATAGGGCCAACCATAGCGGGCTCATGACAAGGGCAGATCTTGAAAAAGGACATCCGCCTGGATTTT
>JAZFVY010000127.1:0-5639 GCA_036447975.1 Desulfobacterales bacterium | reverse complement strand
TATATCCCTTTACAAGACGTTGTGGATAGAATCGAATCGGTTACAGAGGACGACATCCTCGACCTGGCCGAAAGCCTTCTCCAGAAAAACCGGTTTGCCCTGACCTTGCTGGGACCGGTTACCGACGGAAAAGCATATGATGATATACTGACGATTTCGTAAAAAAGTCTATTTTTGCTCACTTGGAACGTGATAATGTTGATTTTTTGAATCGCACATCTTGAATCATGGATCAAACCCCTTTCATTAAATTTCTTCGCTTAAGACCGGAGTCGGATGCAGACATACCGCTGCCCCGCTACATGACGCCCAAGTCTGCCGGAATGGACATTTGTGCCGCCATAGAAATAGACCTTATGCTTGAAGCAGGCGCTATTGCGCTTATACCCACCGGTTTTGCCATTGCAGTTCCCGAAGGATTCGAAGCCCAGATCCGCCCCAGGAGTGGATTGGCCGTAAAACACGGTATAGGTATTATTAATTCGCCAGGCACCATAGACTCTGACTATCGTGGTGAGGTAAAGATTGCGGTCATAAACCTTGGAAAAAAGAATTATACCTTTCGACGTGGTGACAGAATTGCCCAGATGGTCGTTAAAAGGGTTTATCAGGCCAGATTAAAGGTTGTGGAACAACTTGATGAAACTGTACGGAATACTGGCGGATTCGGACATACAGGGTTGTAGATAGTCCATATGACAGATAAAATGCCATCTGCCGAAAAACTTCAGGCTGAACCCGATTATAACCTTGCAGTATGCATATTGGCAAGCGGAAGTAAGGGGAATGCCACATTCGTAGCCAGCGGTTCCACTTCAATACTTGTTGATGCCGGCCTTACAGGAATCGAAATTGAACGCCGGTTAAAATCAAGGAGGCTTTGCCCCGAAGATCTTGACGCCATCCTCGTAACACATGAGCATACCGATCACATTCAGGGTGTAGGCGTTCTTTCACGCCGTTATAACCTGCCAATTTATATTAACCGTAAAACACAAAGAGCCGCCGCATCACAGCTGGGAAATGTACATGATTTCAGAAACTTTGAATGTGGTTCAACCTTTATGATAAAGGACCTTGCCATACATCCCTTTTCCATATCTCATGATGCAGAAGATCCAGCAGGCTTTACTGTAGATCAAAACGGGATAAAAATCGGAATTGCAACTGATCTTGGGATTGCTACTTCCATGGTTAAAGAGCATCTTAAAGGGTGCTCTTTATTGATTCTTGAAGCCAATCATGATGCGACCATGCTTACAAACGGTCCCTATCCATGGTCTTTAAAGCAACGTATCAAGGGCAGAACCGGTCATCTTTCCAATGAGGGTTCGAAAAACATTTTAAGCGAAGTGCAACATGATCGACTCGAACACGTGACACTGGCTCACTTGAGCGAAATAAATAATACCCCTCAGAAAGCTTTGAGCGAAGTCGCCCAGGCAATGAACCATTGCAATGCACAACTTGATGTTGCAGCCCAGGATGAATGCGGGGCGCTGCTTCGTCTCAAAGTAACACTTTAGTTTTTTGAGAATATTACCGCTTCAGATATGATTAAATGTGGTGTCGGTGAGTTTTATCGAAAATTTGCCCCTTATTAAGCGTAATGGGTGATCAGAAGTAAAATCGTGTGCTGTTTGAGTGTATTAGGAATCGTTTAGAAAGAGCCTGACTCCTATCACGATTATAATATAAATAAGCTTTAAAATATAATAATTTATCCAATGATATTATTGCTCTTTCTTTACGATCCCTTATACGCGAGTTCACACGATTTGGAATCTGATTATCCATGGAGCTCGTGTTAAATCGATTTGCTTCAAAGCATTAAACTGTTACGTCTCAAATAATTTGGCATCTATTCAAACGGAGTTAACCCGGATTTCTCATTATGTCATCCTCATCTGTCTTTGCACTTGTAGACTGCAACAATTTTTACGTTTCCTGTGAGCGGGTTTTTAACCCGAAACTTGCTGGAAAACCTGTCATCGTGCTTTCCAACAATGATGGCTGTGCGGTTGCCAGATCAAACGAGGCCAAGGCGCTGGGCTTTAGGTTTGGGATTCCGGTATTCGAAATTCAAAACGTAATTGAAAAGCACAAAATCCATGTCTATTCATCCAACTATGCCCTTTACGGCAACATGTCCCAGCGGGTAATGGAAACTATTTCCACATTTACGCCGGATATGGAAATTTACTCCATTGATGAGGCATTCTTGGACCTGTCCTGTTTTAGGCACTACAATCTGACCGAATATGGCTGCAAGATACAATCTACAGTATATAAATGGACAGGTATTCCCGTCTCTGTCGGCATTGCCGAAACAAAGACCCTTGCCAAAATTGCAAACCGGGTTGCTAAAAAATCCAAACAAGCAGACGGGGTTTTGGATTTGACTGCTTCACCGTATCAGGACAGAGCCCTTGAGATAACGGAAGTGGAGGATGTCTGGGGAATCGGACGCCGTTATGCCGAATTTCTTAAAAAAAACGGCATAAACAATGCGCTGCAGCTTAGGGACGCAAATGACAACCTTATTAAAGCAAAAATGGGTGTTGTGGGAACTCGGATGCTTCAGGAGTTGAGAGGGGTTTCTTGTTATTCTCTTGAGAAAAGTCCGCCGCCAAAGAAAGGAATCACAGTGTCCAGGAGTTTTAAAAAGGAAATAAAGGCCCTGGATGATCTGAATGAAGCGGTTGCCGCTTATGTATCCCGCGGCGCTGAGAAACTGCGCACGGAGAATTCTGCTGCCGGTGTGCTCATGGTTTTTCTGATGACTAACCGCTTTAAAAAGGAGCGCTATTATTTTAACCTGGAAACCATAAACCTTCCTGTCCCAACCAATGATACATCGGAGCTGATCCGGTATGCCTGTGAAGGGCTTAGGGCAATTTACCGGAAAGGACACCGCTATAAAAGAGCAGGCGTTATGTTTAAGGATCTGATGTGGTGCGGCAGCATTCAAGCTGGTCTTTTTGATGTCAAAGACCGGAAACGTTCCAAAAAGCTCATGCAGTCGCTCGATTTCATAAATACGAAAATGGGTTCAGGAACCTTAAAATATGCTGCCGCAGGTTTGGGGCATAATCAGAAATGGAAAACCGTATTTCAAAGACGTTCCCCGTCCTACACAACAAATTGGAATCAGCTGCTTGAAGTGTCATGAATCTTTTTCCAAAAATGCTAAATGTCGCTCCCAAATTACTTTTTACGAAGCCATCAATTTTTGCCTCTGAATATTCTTGATAATGAAAATGCGCTACGCAATTATCACCAACCCTGTCTCCGGCAAAATGACAGTTGATCAAAAGCTCTTTGCTTTGGAGAAAGCCGCGGAAATTCTAGATGCGGAAATACACGGACTGGATACCGTCACAGCGGACGATTTTAGTAAATGCGCCCGGGAGCTTGCCACCCGGTGTGATGTGCTCGTCACCGCCGGAGGTGACGGAGCCCTTTCCGACATAATCAATTCTATCGATACGACACGGACACCTATCGCCTACCTTCCGTTAGGCACCGGCAACGCCATGCGGTACGCACTTAAATACAAGGGAAGTATAACTGACATTGCCATGCGCATTAAAGACGGCAAGATTCATGAATACGACCTGATCGACTGCAATGAAAGAATTCGTGCGTTTATGATATCGATAGGGATCGAAGGAACGATCATTCGGCTCCGTGATCAATATGTCGCCCAAGGCAACTCTGGATTCAAAACATATTTCAGAGCCGTTGTTAACTCATATTTCAAAGAATATAAGCGGACCACAGCCAGGGTTACCGTAGATGACGCAATGTTCGAAGTGGATAACCTGTTAAGCCTGTTAGTAGTCAAACAGCCGTATTATGGCTTTGGAATGAATGTTGTGCCAGGAGCCAGGTTCAACGATCGGCAACTGCATATCTCTTGTATCAATTCAGGGCTGTTTGAATCTGTTATCGGCGGGATAACCGCATTTACCATTGGCAATCGGATCGGCCAATACTGCACCGGTCGTCAACTGACTGTGGAGCTGGAACGGCCTCTGACCATGCAAATTGACGGGAATGAAGGTTGGAAAGCTGAAGCCTTTACCTTCACAGTTCTCCCTAATGCGCTGAAGATCAAATGCTAATTAAGATTGTTTAACAGGGTCTGTTGGCGATCTCGGCGCTTCTTTGAGAGACCTTTGCAAAACGCCCCCTTTTGCACAATTTCTGTGTCAGACTCAACATTTTGCACGAAGTGAAGCTTTAGCTTTATCCTCAAAATACTCAATGTATTCCTGTGGTTAAAATTTTCGCCTTCCTTGAACTTGAACAAAATTGAGCATTTTCCAAAGGTCTCTTTGTCTATGATGATGCCTTGTCAGGTTTTGGCTCACCGTCGAATCGCACGCGGTTCCTTCCCATGTTCTTTGCCTCGTACAGGGCGGCGTCAGCCCTTTCGAGCAATGTCTTTGAATTTTTGGCGTGGTCCGGCACCGAGGCTATGCCGAAACTGACAGTGACTTTCAGGCTCTTGCTGCTGACAGTCGTTTTTTCGATGTCCTTCCTGATCCTTTCGGCAAGACCAACAGCCTCCTCCACCGACAAGTTTGGAAGTAGCAGGGCGAATTCTTCCCCACCATAGCGATATGCCTTGCCTTTGTGGGCAAGACTTTTAATTGCGAGCTCTGCCACTGCAATCAGTACTTCGTCCCCCACTGGATGGCCATATTTGTCGTTTACTCCCTTGAAGTGATCGATGTCAAGCATTACCAAGCTCAGGGGCTCATCCGTGCTTTTTGCAGTCTTGACCATTTCCACGAGGTCCTCGTCAAAAGCTCCGCGTCGGTTCAGCGGCAGAAGGTCGTCAAGCTCGACTTGTGAAGGTTCGTAAGGTTTGGAGTCTTCACGCTGTCTTTTGGCGGCCCTTTCGACCTCTGGATCCAGAATGCGCTTGGCACGGATCTTTATTTTGGCAGAAATGTTGTTGACCTTATTTCGCTCTGAAGATCGGGAAGGAACGCCAAAATCGAAGTTTATGAGCCTCTGCACCAGTTCTGAGGAGACTTGATCTACATGGGTGTTGAACTTCTGATGGATCCGCTCGGCTGACGAGAGGCTGTCGAAAATTTTCAGCAAGACCAGGAGATCCGCCAGAACCTGATCACAATGTTTCTGGAAAGCGTCGGCCCAAGCATCAAATAAAACTCCACGGGCAAGATAGCCTTGTGGTAAACTAGGCTGTGTCGCGTGATTTTCGACTTCTCCTTTACGTTGTTCAAGGTCATAGGCATGCCATCGAAGTCTTCGCTGGATGATAAGTTCGACTGCATCTTGGAATTCGGGATCTGTGTGTAAAGCCATTTTTTTAAGTGATATAAATTCGTTTTTTTGTGAAAAGTATTATAGATAGATTATGGTTGTGTCAAGTCGTTATTCTGGGACGTTATCCCGGAACTTCCATGGTCTCCTTCATAAAGAGGCTGGACAGCAAAGCGATAATCCCGCAGAAAAAGAGGACCAGGAAGGCCTGCTGGTAACCGACTAGTGAGAAGCTGCCCTGAGCCTGGGCATGTCTTTCAAGGATATAACCCAGCACGTTGCATATATTTTTATTGTTCGAGACGGCCGCATTCTGACACACACGTTTTCAAGCGGCG
>JAZFVY010000126.1:0-3800 GCA_036447975.1 Desulfobacterales bacterium | reverse complement strand
AATGGTGAAACTGGATTGGATTTCGATAGTGACTTCCATCACGCATTAGCCGAAGCGGCCAATAACAGAATTCTTCTCCATATTATCAACACTACTATGGAATTTCTCGCTGAAAGCCGGGAGAGTTTCCTGCTGGGGGAGGAGAGAGTTGAGAAATCTCTTGCTCATCATAAAAATATCTTTAGTGCCATACAAAAAGGGGATGGAGAGCTTGCAGCCAAGGCGATGCGTGAGCACATTGAAGATATCGAGAAAACATTAATTGATACTTAAAGGAAAATGGAGATTACAGACTCCTTTCTAACGTGAATCTATGCCATCCTACCTGTGATTGCGATTTCGCTTTGAAAGCATCAACTCAAAACTTGTGTTTACTGCTTCTATATATCGCAACTGACTAAATTTAATTGATATCAGACGAATATCTCAACCGATTATCCTTTCTTGAGAATATCTGAATTGAGGCCGAAAAGCTCAAAATGTAGTGATTCATCTTAACGACAGCAAATGCTTGATACTCTGCCTTCATGGTGGAATAAATCAAGACCAAAATTTGCGTGATTTCCAAACTAAATCTGCACATCAAGGTTCTCCTTTCAAGTGGATACAGCATTAACGGTCAGGCATGCGAGATACTGGAGAGGGGTTGCAATGGTATTATCCAGAAACCGTTTAAAATGGCTGATTTGTCTAAAAAAATAAGGGAGATTTTGGATAAAGAATAAGATGGGTTTCTACCCTTGGTTAACCTGAGATACCTGCACCATCAGCTATCAAGCGTTTACAATCCTAACATAACCAAAACATACCTCAGAAGAATGAATTGTCCAGAAGAGCCAAAATATATACTTCACCTTGATTTTTACAAGCTTTCCGTATATATTTCAAATCAAACTGACATTTTCAAACTATTTTGAGATGTAGTAGCGCAAAAGAAAACTCATATCCCTTTTAGAACAGATGGAGAAAAATGCTTAAAGTCGATCCACATTCAGATTATCCTCCAGAGGATGGTAGATATCTTAGGGGGAATGATTTTTCTCCTGTTGCCGTGGCGATCATCTTGAATTGTGACGCGGATAAAATCCCTTCCGAGCTTGAGAGCCTTGTGAGGGCTGGGATAGAAACGGGAGCGGCTCTGGCCGGCACTGTTCAAACCGAAAATATTGGGTTTGAGAAAATTGTGTGCAATATCGTAGCAAATCCCAACATACGCTATATGATTGTCGGGGGGCCGGAGTCTGAAGGTCATTCGACTGGAGAAGCTTTGAAAGCTTTGATTCACCATGGTGTTGATGAGAAGAAGCGGATTATCGATACTGATGCGCCCCATCCTTTTCTGTTCAACTTGTCTATGGAGATGATTGAACGTTTTCGGAAGCAGCTTTCTCTAATAGACCTTCAATTTGAGGGAGATCCAGATTTAGTGAGAAAGGCTGTCTGGTCATGTTACCAAGAAAGTCCCGTAGAGTTTCGTGATTATTCTTTGTACGATCCAGGTGCTTATCCTGAACCGCCGCTCAGTGGTAAAATCACATGGCGAGTCACCGAACCATGGGCTGAAGTGTTGGATGATAAGGAGCGCGAAGCAAAAAAAAGAGCACAAGAGCTTATGGAGCGGTTGAAGGCAAGATCCAAGAAACACCAAAGTGACAAGAAATAGTGGAGGTTTGTGGGTTAAGCTGCCTTTTAATACCTGCAATATAGGTCAGGCGCTGTAAAATCCTTTAATTAATCTGATACGTGAGGCGTATCTCAGTTGATCATACCCCCAATTGCAAGTCTGAATTGAGGACATAAAATTTTACCGCTGCCCCGCAGAAGATATTACCTTACAGCTTCACAGACTCAATGTTAAACTCCAAATTTTAGGTCCAAGTTTGAAAATCTTTCAGGCTTTGTTTGAATGAAGAATTGGCTGCGCTTGACATTATAAATAAGAGACATTCAACACATATTTAATTATAAAAACTTCCGGTCAAATCCATGGCGACAAATCTTCCCCCTGAGTATTTTGAGGCGGATAAACGATATCGTGCCTCCAAAACAGCTGGTGAAAAAATTTCTTGTATCGAAGAATTACTGCGCATTGTTCCCAAACACAAAGGCACGGATAAACTCAGGGCCGGACTGCGCAAACGGCTCTCTAAATTAAAAACCACCGCTCAGGCCAAAAAAGGTACCGGCAAGCGAGAATCGGCTTTTCGTATCGATAAAGAAGGCGCCGGGCAAGTGGTGCTGGTTGGTCCTGTCAATGTGGGTAAATCCGCCCTGGTATCAGCTCTCACCAACGCCACACCCGAAATCGCTGATTTTCCGCATACAACCTGGAAACCCACTCCGGGAATGATGCCAATGGAAAACATCCAGATCCAACTGGTGGATACGCCGCCGCTTAACCGGGATTTTATGGAACCGGAATTGTTGGACCTGATTCGTAGTTCAGACTATATTTTATTGATCGTGGATTTGCAGACGGATCCGGTACATCAGCTTGAAGACTCTGTTGACATTCTTCAAGAACACAGGATCATGCCCGACCACTTAAAGGAGCTTTACTCTGAGCAGCGCGGCTTAATCTTCATACCCTTTTTGGTGCTGACCAACAAGTTTGACGATGACAATTTTGATGAAAATTTCGAGATTTTCTGTGAGTTGCTTGAAAATGACTGGCCTTCGATTCCGGTTTCAGCAACCACCGGTCGCAACCTGGAACAACTTAAAAGGATGCTGTTTGAGCGACTCGAAATTATACGCGTCTACTCCAAAGCTCCAGGTAAGGAGCCGGATTTCAAGGAACCGTTTATTTTGAAAAAAGGAGATACGGTTGAGGACTTTGCAGGGAAAGTCCATCAGGATTTTGCCAGCAAATTAAAAACCGCCCGTGTATGGGGCACGGCCGTCTATGACGGGCAGTTGGTGCAACGAGACCACGAGTTAAGCGACAGTGACATTGTAGAACTGCAGATATAAAGGATTGGTTTTTTGAAGTCAGCAATCTGTATCGTGCGTTTTAAGATCGGATTAGAGTTTAGGTATGGGCTGAGACCAGAAAATTCAATATATTGTGGTTTTGCCCAAATAGCTGAATGTGACGATGTCTTGATGGTGTAAATATTAAAGCCCTAAAACTGCTTGATTTAAAAAAGTAATATGAAATATATCTCAGCTTTAATCAAATTTGTGACGGTCAATCGGATAAATTCTGTTTTCAATCTTCCAGGAAAATCTTATCCTTTTCAGAAAGGTCCCTTCCAAGGGTCAATATAATCTTCCTTTTGGTCACAATCCGGCAGATACATCTTTTCTCAATTCTTACAACCGGCCACAGAACACAATTTTGAGTTATTTCATCCATTTTGTTTGGGTCATATCCCCCAAATTGGCTTGCATGAAAGTTCGAACCTTTTTCTTAAAAAACATAACTATTTGGATTTATATGGTTTGCAAAGAATAGCTTTTGTTGGCATACTTATTGCTTTTATCAATACAAAGAGCAAAATATTAATTTAAATCTCTGCCACAGTTAGCATAGAAAGAAGAGGACATAATGAAACGGTTTGATATGTCAAGCATACACTCGATGTCGATTTTAATTATTATTCTCATTGTGGCGGGGTGTGCTGAAATACATCGGCCAACTTTTGATGCTGAGGCTAACTTCAATCGGGCAACAGCCCATGTAAAAGAAGGCCGGGTTGACCGGGCTATCCCTGATTACACCAAGACTAAAGAAATAAACCCGAGGGATGCTAATCAATATGTCAACCGTGGGCTTGCCTATTCTGAAAAAGGTCAGT
>JAZFVY010000125.1:0-3248 GCA_036447975.1 Desulfobacterales bacterium | reverse complement strand
GAACAAAAGTCAAGCAGCCATACGTTTGGGAATCAGCCGAAGCACCCTCTATGGTAAATTAAAAAGATATCAGATCTTCAGTCCTACCTCTCAATAACCAGCAGCACTTTATCTGTATGTGTTCAGGAGGCAGTCATTTCTTCTTAATCGTACTGTCTATATAAATAATGCCCAATTTATGTACATAATCAACTCTTTTTTATAACAAAAAAAACCGATGGCACATGTTGGATTGTCTTTATTTCGTACATATAAAATGAAACGACTGTCATCATCTATATGCTAAAAGTGTCCATCATAATGTTCCCTGCCGAGACTGCCATACCTATATTACCAAACTTCCCCATGATCCTGTAACAGAGGAGGTCAACTGCGCCAATGAGTGTCACCTCAAGCCGCCGTTTTCCGACGAGAATTTTTCACATAAAAAGATCATTGAGATTTACAATGAAAGCGCGCATGCGATTAAGCCGGGCGATTCTTCCGAGTTGAAAAAAGCCAAGCCCTATTGCAAGTTTTGCCATCTCAATCCGCTCTATACAAGAGTTGATGAAAGACTAATCGAATTTGAAAAAACTTTGCTTCGATGTCGGAACTGCCATCAAAAAAAAGGCGTAACTCAAGCATATAAACATATTACCCATCGTTTGAGGCACAAAACATCTCGCTCACCGCAAGAGATCGTACAATTATGTGCAAAATGCCACCAAGACTCGACTCTAATGAAAAAATTGAACGTTTCACAGGAAGGCCAGGAAATGAAAGTCTGCGTTTAAGATACACAATAGATTCACTCAGTGGTTGATATCATGTCGATTTCTTTATCACTTGAAGTAATAAGAGGCAGATAAACATTAAACGTAGTCCTCTTTCTCGGATCACTTTTTACAGATATAACACCACCATGCTGTTCGACAACACGTCTGGTAATGGCCAACCCCAACCCAGACCCTTTGGTTTTGGTTGTGAAAAAGGGCTTAAAGACGTCCTCCATCATTACTTTTTCTATTCCTTTGCCGGTATCGGAGATTTCAATTTTTATCGCATCAGCGTTTTTGTCGTAAATAGATTTGACATCTAACATCCCTCCATCCGGCATGGCTTCGATTGCATTGAGGGCAAGATTTAAAAATACCTGTTGCAGTTGCATAGGATCAACCATCATGTCCGGAAGATTTTCATCAAACTGTTTCGATACTTTTATCTTTTTTAAGGGGGTCGATGTAAGGAATGGGTGTCTCAAAGAAAAGTTAATGGTTTGATCAAGCAGCTCATTCATATCTACAATCGTGAGTTGGAGTTTTGTCGGCTTGGCAAAATTGAGGAGGCTTTTTAATAATACTTCGATTCGTTTAATCTCATCCACCGCTTTTAGCACGACGGCTTTATCCTCTGTTGAGATTTTTAGTTCTTCCAGAAGTACCTCTATTGAGACCTTTATACCTGCCAGCGGGTTTTTAATTTCCTGAGCCAGCCCCACAGCCCATTCACCAACCAACTTCATCTGCTCTATTCGCTGCTGATGTTCCTCAGCTCGTCTCTGATCTGTGATGTCCCTGCTGTAGATAGCCAGTTTTTCTACCTTTCCTCGTCTATCAAATATAGGATAAAAAGTGTTGTTAAACACAAGTCCTTCGCTTTGGTCCTCAAATTGAATGGGTTCACCCGAATGAATCACCTTGTCTGCTATCGCTTTTCTCTCTTTAGCGATATCAGGCGGGAACAGGTTAAAAATGTCCGTCCTGACAACCTTGTTCTTGATCTTGCCAAGTCTTTGAACCGCAATTTCGTTTATGGCAAAGATTGTACCTTCAGTATCTATAAGTATTGCCGAATCGGAAGTGGCATTAAGGAGCACTCGTGCTGTCTCCTCGGATTGGCGCAATGCATTTTCGGTCCGCTTGCGTTCAGCAACTTCTTCCATCAGCAGGTTTCTGGAAACAGTCGTCTTTTCAAGACTATCCAGCATCGAATTGAGACTCGCAGCGAGTTCTCCAATTTCATCCTTTCCCTTAAGTGAAATGCGCTTCGATAGGCCGTCTTCCTCGCCAGTCAATCCCCTGACAAATGACATTAGATTGGAAAGCGGGCGGGACAGCCTTCTTTCCATAAAAAAAAGCGCTCCAATGATAGCTATAAAGATTGTTCCAAGAGAAATCAGGTTGACAACAAAAGAGGTGCGGTGGTGGTCATGAATTTCATCAATATTTCGTTTGGAGATCTGGTTGATCTGTTCTGTGAGTTCGTTCAGATAATCAATAAAGTGTTGAGCCAATAGATTGATTTCTGCTAACTTGTCTTTGCTTGTTTCGATGCCCTCAACAAACTGAGCTGACATGGATAGTACACTCGTCAGGAAATTGCGATAATCTGTCTGCAGATTGTTAAGTCTTTTGCGTATGTCCGGCTCACCGGCACCCAAAAGACTCGACATCTCCTCTACCAGTTCGTAGAACCGATTAGACTCGATAGGAGCCAACACCAACATTTCCTCGTCCTCTGCAAGGATACTGTTCATGGCAATACGCTGGATATTAACGACGATGTACTTCATTTTTCCAGCACCAGCCTGCAACTGCTGGGCACTTAAAGCCAGGTCTTCTGCTTTCATGTTTACCTTTTCCATACTTTGCTGCTCAATCACTCCGGCAAGGATTGCCGTTAGAGCGATAAAGGCAAAAGACGTAAGAAGTGCCGTGCGTATGGATGGATTGAGTATCTTTTTCACTTAGCCATTCCTCTTTTCTTAATGACAATAAAATGGTTCTTTTGAACGAACTCTTGCCCTTGTTCGCCCTGAATGAATTTGATGAAACGGCCGGCATTTTTTCCCGGTTTACCCAGTGTCACCAGGTTGAGGGGACGGCGCAGTGGATATTGCTCACTGGCAACGTTTTCTGTGGTGGCCGGCACTTCATCCAGGGGCAGGAGCTTAAGATTCAGACCTAACGCAACTGCATGCTCGGCTGATCCAATAGACACGTATCCAATGGCAGTGGGATCACCGGCAACCAAAATAATCGCTTCAGTATTGGAGCCGATAATCTGGGCGGTGGAAACGACCTTCTTCAGATTAAAAAAATTATCGAACAATCTCCGCGTGGAGCGACCATCTTCTTTGGCAATAACGGTAATCTCCATATCCTTTCCGCCGAAGGACTTCCAATTAGTTATTGTTCCGGAGAAAATATCTACTATTTGTTGCCTGGAAATCTCATTGAGAGGAATGGTCGTGTTCAGGATAACGG
>JAZFVY010000124.1:0-3028 GCA_036447975.1 Desulfobacterales bacterium | reverse complement strand
AGGCGGCAACAAAACCGGTCCCCGATGCAAATCCGGCCAATGAAACCGTCACACCAAAACGCGGAACGATTGTTGAGCAGGACATTCAATAAAACCTATATTCTGCAAACGTCGAGCTTGCGCCCAGGTAAATAGATTTATAATATAAACTTTCACTAAAGCCCTCCAGAGGCGGACATTTTATAAGATCAAACGATATTCGAGTTTAGCCTGAACAGGACCTTTCGTTCAGGCATTATGAACAAAATAATAAAGGGTATTCAAATAGATGAAATCAAGTTATTTGAACTTGACCATTGTTATTATGGTCATCTTACTTTTCACTGGTTGTTCTTATTTTAAGGATATTACACCAACAGGAGATGAAAAGGTTGCTTCTACTAAACCCGCAAGCCGCTATTACTACTTTACAGAGTCACAGTTGGAGCGGAAAAAGGGCAACCTTGATAAAGCGATTAAGCACCTCAATAAAGCGATTGAAATTGACCCTGAATCTTTATATATGCAAAGAGAGCTGGCAATTCTTTATTCTAAGTTGAAAGACAGCGATAAAGCATTAAATATTTTAAGAAAGATTTTAGAAAAAGACCCCGACAACGTTCAGGCTCTTATATTGTATGGAAAGCTTAATCAGGGGCTTAAAAAAGTTGATGATGCCAAAGCTGCATATGAAAAAGTTGTTTCCATTGATCCGAAACAAGAAAATATTTTTTTGCTTTTAGGCGATCTGTATATGCAAGAAGTCAAACTGGACAAGGCCCTAAAAACCTACAAACAGCTTATTCAAAACTTCCCCGAATCGCATGCAGGGCATTTCTTTATTGGGAAGATTTATGCAGCCCAAGGTAAAGCAGTTGAGGCTGAAAAGGAATTTCAAAAAACTTTAGTATTGAACCCCAACCTTAAGGAACCGCATTTTGAGCTGATAAAACTTTACAAAACCCAGGGCAAAAAGAAGAAAATTATCCAATTATACCAAGAAGTTTTGAAGAAGGATCCCCAAAACATAAGAACTGCTTTAGAGCTGGGTTATTATTATCATGAAAAAGGCATGAAAGAGGATGCTGAGAAACTTTTTATTGATCTGGGAACCAGAAGCTTGACACAAAAGGAGGTTGCAAGAAAGGTTGTTCAGCTCTATTTAGATCCAAAGAATTATGATGCTGCCATCGTTGTTCTTGAAGGAATGTTCAAGAGTGCGCCGGATAGTTCAGATCTTCATTTTGTTGCAGGCGTTGCCTTTGATGAAAAAAAAGACAAAGACAAGGCTTTCATGCATTTTAAAAAGGTGATGCCGGATTCTAAGTTTTATAAAGCGGCTGCTGTTAATATTACATTTCTATATCAGGAACAGGGAAAAATCGATGATGCGATTAATTATTTAAAAGATGTTATAAAAAAAATACCTGATAATCCGGAGTTTATGCTCTATCTGGGTTCGTTTTATGAAGAGAAAGAGGAATTCGAAAAAGCTGAAAACGTTCTTAAAAAAGGACTTGAAATTGATTCTGAAAATACCAAACTCCATTTTCGTTTGGGTGTTGTTTATGACAAGTGGGACAGGAAAGAAGCTTCCATAGAAGAGATGAAAACTGTGATAAGCCTTGATCCTCTGAATGTCAATGCATTAAACTATCTTGGCTATACCTATGCAGAATTGGGAAAGAATCTGGATGAGGCCGAACATCTTATCAAAGCAGCGTTAAAACAAAAGCCCGATGACGGCTATATTACGGACAGCCTGGGGTGGGTATACTATAAAAAAGGCCTTTTTATCAAAGCTTTGAAGTATCTGGAAAAGGCTGTAAACATTGTGCCCGATGATCCGATTATACTGGAACACCTTGGAGATGTATACCTGAAAGTAAGCGATGAGAAAAAGGCGCTTCAATTTTACAGGCGTTCTTTGTTGAAAAAAGAAAAAGACAAATCAGATCTTGAAAAAAAGATTCAAGAATTGACCGGAAAAAAATTTTGATGGTTTCGAAAAAAAGAATGCAAAGTGTAGGACAAAACAGGCAACTTGCAACAATTCTTTTGATCGGAGCCTTTTTTTTCACAGCCTGCAGCAGCTTTACAGCTAGGGTTTCAAAAAGACCAGAGGATCTTAAAACTTTATCTGAAGCCCGGGAGCTTATTTCGATTCTGGAAAATCAGAATCTTGAACTCAAAGCCTTCAAAGGTGTGGGCAGGATAACGTTCTGGAAAAACAAAAAAAAGGATCTGGTCTCCAACATGGCCTGGGTGGCGTCAGCGCCTGACAGACTTCGTGTCGCACTTCGCAGCGTTTCAGGTCAGCCTATAGTAAGCTTTGCAAGTGATGGTCAATTGTTCTATCTTTTTTCCCATGCCCAGGGTCAATTCTATAAACAACCCGCAACAAATTCCACTCTGAAAAAATTATTGTCATTACCAATCAAATCCGATGATATTGTAGATATTTTAGCAGGCCGTGTTCCGGTAAACAAACATAATTCAGCCGTTGTAATAAAAACTGCACCTTCCAGCCGCACGCCGGCTAATGCTTCTCAACAGCAAGTGAAGCGATTCAGCCCGGGCGAGACGTGCGTGCCTGAAGATGGGTATGTCCTTGTTCTAAAAAATGGATGGGGAAAGATTCATGAGAAGATATACCTTGAGGCTAACAAGAAAGATGTTCGTATGGTCGAGGTGTTTGGTTTAACCGGAGCTCTTGCGTATCGAGCGGAATTTAGCAGAATGCAGAAAATAAAAGGATACAAGGTCCCTTTTCGTCTGGTATTTTCAAATGATGATGGTTCTGGTTTTCAGGTTGATGTCGACAGATTCTGGGCTGATGTTTCTGTTTCTTCGTCCATGTTTGTGCTAACACCACCGGAATAAAGGAACCATAACTAGAACCTATCTCAAAAACAATCTAAATGCCCATGGCGGTGTTGCGAAACGGTTCAAAATGCTCACATACTACGTGTATGCTCCGCTTTTTCACCGTTTCGCGCCTTGCCCTGAACACTAATCTTATTTTTGAGATAGGTTCTTAAAAGTGCAA
>JAZFVY010000123.1:0-5223 GCA_036447975.1 Desulfobacterales bacterium | reverse complement strand
GCAATCCCGGAGGGTCAATTGTTATCGAAAATTATGATAAATTCCTTTAATTATTTAGACGCATATTGATCAAGCTGCTTTTATTGAAAATAAGTTGCAACTATACGAATTTAAAATATATTTCCATTTTCGATAACAATTGATGCAGGTTTTAGGTTTTAAATTTTATGTGTTAGGTTGTAATTCTTAAGGTTCATCTTCATCATCAATATAATTTCGTTTCCTGAGGTTCAATCGTATAAATGCGATTATGGTAATCAGGGCCATGAGAGTAAAAAGAATTTCATAAAGATAATAGCTCAGATAGGCAAACCAGGACATTTTCCGTTTTAGGGAACCCTGCCATTCGTTTTCAAGGGTCTCCAGAGGAATGGAAAGCACTGCAATAATAGCATTCCCGGCCGTCTGTCCCTGTTTCATTCTATTGAGGATATTAAGGATCCCATCTTTTTTATGCTTGCGGACCAAATATTCAACAAAGCCTTTACTTTCTTCATAGGCCAACAGCCTGCCATTCTCATCATAAGGGAATCTTTGTTTTAAGTCTTGGAAATGAATAAATTTATTTGAAAAAGCCGCCCGTTTTAAGCGGGAGCGTTTTGGGTCCATCATGATCTCACCGATTCCGCCGCTTGCCCATTGGCAAAGCCCCTCGTCAAGCCATTGCGGCAATATTTCATCCTTGATGTGCCTGTGAAGCAGGAGGTGACAGAGTTCGTGTTTTAAAGTTGTTCCAAGGCTGAAAGGGTTGGTGATCATCCTGGAATAATCGATGACAATCAGATTCCTAGATGGAACCGCAAACGCCACCACAAGAGTATCTCCGGCCATCCTGATAAAATGCTCTCTATTTTTTTTAAGAATAACAGAGGGTGTTAAATCAAGCTTCCATCCGAAAATCGATTCCAGATCCTCCTTAACCTCAGGATAGAGTTCTGCAACCTGTTTTGCGGCTGATTCGAGGGAGGCATCAAAAAGCACCTTTACAGACCTTGCATGTAGAATTTGAAGATCTTCCGCATAAACGGTTTTGAAAAAGACAATGATGAAGATGATGAAAAAAAAGAGGTGCTTTTTTTTCTTTAAAATCTGAAAAGACATGGCATGTCAGGGACGCATCTGAACCATCCGATTATCGAAACCTCTTTGATCCTGTCATAGTTGGTTTACCCCATAAAGTGATCCTGGTGACGAACCTTGCTTGCTTTGGGGGGTTTCAAACGTCCCCGGGTGCCGCATATCGGGCACGAGACCTCCGTAGGCATATCACTAATATCGATCTCGATAATTCCTTGACATTTAGAACATTTGATGGTCCTTAGTTTTTGCACCTTGTCTTCAGTGCCAGGCTCTGGCTCGGGTTCAGGCTCTGGTTCAGTCTCAGCATCTGTTTCAGGGACCGGTTCTGGCTCGGGTTCAGGCTCGGGTTCAGGCTCGGGTTCAGTCTCAGCATCTGTTTCAGGGACCGGTTCTGGTTCCGGCTCTGGTTCTGGTTCCGGCTCTGGTTCTGGTTCCGGCTCTGGTTCTGGCTCGGGTTCCGGCTCGGGTTCTGGTTCCGGCTCGGGTTCTGGCTCAGGGACCGGCTCGGGCTCTGGTTCAAGCTCAGCATCTGCTTCAGCGACCGGTTCTGGTTCTGGCGCAGGCTCTGGCTCGGGTTCAGGTATCGGTTCAATCTCAGGTTCAGGGATCTGTACCACCTCAACTCCGCCTTTAATAAATGCCATGATTGCCTTGCGTAAGCACACCTGATCATCTCCGCCGCCGAGCTCTTTGAATTTCTCATATTGCTCTTTTGTAACAGCGATCCTTGCCTCTATTATTTGGGAGTTTTCCAGAGCATTGCTGAGTTCTTCCACTACTGTCGCAAGATCTGAAATATTCATATCACCGGCCTGCAATTTTTTCTGAATTTTATTTAACAGATCCTCGGTGGAAAGCCATTCGCCATCAAAGTTTATTTTGGCATCTACAAGATTTATTTCGCTCATACCGGCCCCCTTTTAATATTGATGAATTCGTACAAAGCGGAATTCTCACGCTTCAGGTTTTAAGTTTTAGGTTTTAGATTGTATTATATATATTGTTAATACAGACACTTAAAACGTTTGAAAAGCGATTTACTGATTTTGCGAAACCATTGATATTTGATTGAATTTACAAATTATCAAACATTTCGATTTTTGTCTACTGATATCATTACTTTTTTTAACTTAAACATGCAAAAACAATCTTGAAGGAGTTTAATTTAACGCCCTTCGGGCGGACTTTTTTGACCCCGGTAAAATATAAGAGCAAATTGATTGTCTTCGTGTATTTCGTAGTGTGTTCAAAATATTTTAAATATCAGATAAATTTTTCATGATAAAATCGATTTAGCGCTGATAAATGCTAGCAGATAAGCAAAAGCCGCACAGACTATGATTGTGGGAATACCGAAGCTGAGCGCGATTTGAGCGGATGCAATTGAAGTTAAGACCGACGCGCATCCGTTTGCCGTCCAGGCAGATGCCCGCTGGTCAGGCCGGTTCAACAGATACCTCATGCCCAGTGGGAAGGGGAGACCTGCCAGGAAGCCTGATGGGATGAGCAGCAGGAAAGCCATGAGGTAACGTAAAAATTTTGAAAGCCCGAGTATTTGATGGATGATCGGATCAAGGACGAAGAATAAGAGAATGAGGACGGTTATCAGTACCAACAAGACATTCCGGAGACTTTGAGGGCCTATCCGCTGGGAGCAATAGCCCCCGAAACTGGAAAAAACAAGGATTCCTGCGAGCACCACCGTAAAACTGATAACCGGATCACCAAAAACAAAGATGTATTTTTTTATGAAGAATAGTTCGATAAACATAAAGCCAGCACCCACAGCCAGAAAGTAAAGGATGTGGGAGATGTAAGGTTTTTGGCCTCCTCTTTTGATCGCAAAGAGAGGAAACACCAAAAGAAGGACAGCGACCGCGAGTGCTTCGAGAAAGACGACTCCAACGACAATTTCGCTCGACATGAACAGGGAATAAAACCTGCTTCCCGAAATTTTGTAAAGCTCTTTCAGCCTGGGCCATTTGAGGAACCTGCCGGGAAAGGGACGGCTGTCCGTTTGAGGGGTCACGTCTATAGGGTAGGATTTAAAGTACGCTTTCTCTGTCCCGGATCGGTAAGCATCTGCAAGGCGTTTGATTTCGAGAAAGTGGTATGGAGCATCGAAAATATTGAAGAAATTCGTCATTTCCCGGGTAATACCTGGGATGTAGACAAGATCAAAGTTCAGATTTTGTGCAAAATCTTTTAGTATTTCCATATCCTCAAAGGGACTTGCAGAAACGATGAGGGTGAAGGTGCTCCAGTTGCGGAGAACAGCAAGGTGGCGTTCAGGGTTTTCGAATCCGAGTGATCTCAGACTTTCGTAAGCTTCGGCCCAGAGGCGGATCGAGTCTGCCGGCGGGAGCAGAAGTTTGCGTGAGATGATGATGATGCCGTTTTCAGTGAGATGATTTAAGTATTCTGAGAATGATTCTATGGTAAATAAATATTCCTGGGCCAGGGCGGCTGAACCTGGGAGCGAGCTTCCCCAGCTTTCCACGTGGATGATGTCGAATCGTTCATCAGTTCGGCTAAGGAATGTCCGTGGGTTCTGGTTTTTAACGGTAATGTTGTAATGGCGCTGTACGATCCTGGCAATTTGGGGTTGTTGTTCGACGACTGTAATTTTGCGGGCGCCGGATGCTATTGCGCAGGGGATACCCAATCCGCCGCCGCTCTGGATTAAAAGGACGTGTTCAGGGTCCGGGGTCAGAAGATATCCCGAGTAGCTGAGGGTGAATCTAGAGAAGTGCTCGTCTTCTCTAGATTGCAGTTTGTAAAGAGAAAAGGGATTGTCTGCGTCTCTGAAAGTTGCCAATTGTTCGGGCAGTATGTCCGTGAATTTAAGGCTTAATCCCGGTGCAAAGCGTATGTAAGGGCTTTGAATGCTGTCGAATCTGCCCCTAATGCCGGTGACGGTTTCCGTAATGCTGGTGTCGGGAAACTCAAGGACATGACTGAGGGCCTTGTATGGCGAGGGTTTCACTTTAACCATGTCGCCACCTCCCGTGAAAAGGAGAAAGGAAGCGACAAGGACAATAAAGAGGCTGGACCCATAAAGGCATACTCGTTTTCCAACGGTGATGCTTTTTGTTAAATCATGCCTTCCAGCAGGCTTTGGTATCCCGAAAAGCACCATGACCAGGGGAATGAGAGCTGCGATGATGATTAGTTTTCCTTCGCCGAAGAAGGGAATAAGCAAAAACGGAATGATTGCCCCTAATGCCGAGCCTCCCATACTCGCAAAGTAAACCAGTCCGGTTTTTTCAGGAATAAATGCGTAAGCAATGGAGACAACAAGGCCGGTGAAGAAGAAAGGGAGCGCTAAAAGAAGATAAGCCGTCAAAAGGTAGAGCGTCTGGATCGGCTCCAGGGGCAGCCTGAAGTAATCGAGTGGAATTCGATTCAAAACCACAAAAGATGCGATGGCGGTAACAGTATAGAGAATAATTAAAATTTTAATTGAATCGTTTGAAGAAAACCGCTTCTCCCAGCCTTTTTTGCGGGTATCGATAATGCTTAAGAAGGTGCCGCTGGCGGCAAATCCAAAGAGTGCGATGCTTATGACCATGAAGGATAGATGGTTCCACTGGCTGATGGAAAAGACCCTAATGAGGAGCACCTCAAAGGCAAGGGACGAAAGTGATAAAAAGAAAACAGCCGTTAGTATCATTTAAGTGCGTGGCCTGTCATGGGAACAAAAAGGACGCCGGTGATTTGGCGGACAGAGTAATTGTTGTCGTATTTGGTAACCAGGCTGAGATTTTGGTAGCTGAAGGGGTTCCCGAGAGGGAGGATGAGCCGCCCATCTTTTTTGAGTTGTTTCAACAGCGGCGGAGGAATATGGTCAATGGCCGCTGTGATCATGATGCAATCGAAGGGTGCTGCTTCAGCCCAGCCGAAGTAGCCGTCGCCGTGGCGGGTCTTTACGTTTGTAAAACCCATTGACTGAAGGACTTTGCTTGCCTTTTTGTAGAGTCTTTCCTTGATTTCAATGGAGTAAACTTCTTTGGCGACCCTGGATAGAATTGCAGCCTGGTAGCCTGAACCGGTTCCGATTTCGAGAACCCGCTCGTCTCCTTTAAGTTTCAGGCTTTCGGTCATAAGGGCTACGACATACGGCTGAGAGATTGTCTGGCCCTG
>JAZFVY010000122.1:0-2664 GCA_036447975.1 Desulfobacterales bacterium | reverse complement strand
CAATTCCTTCCGGTATCACCACGGCCATGCCTTTTCCAACACCATCATCTTTCCCCTTATCTATTATTATTGTTTTAAACCAGGGTGAGGGATCCTTGCCGATGACCTCGGCAGCACAGACTCGATTGGTCATGGTTGAATGAAAGTTCAGTAAGCTGCGGAGACGCAAGTTGGAAAGCTTAAGTTCATTGTAATGGTTATTTTTTTCAATGGTCTGACTTTGGATTTTTTTCAACTTATCATTTTCTTTTGCCACTGTAACAAGAAAGAAATAGTGGCGCCAGACATCTCTTGCAAAACGGATTGAACGGTTAGCGACCTTTTGAAAAGGAGCAATAATTGAAATAGCGATTCGACCTGATCCATAATAAGAAGGATAGCGGTTACTGGAAACAGAAAGGACTATGATGTTGACAGCAATCAGAACAAACACGCCGACAATCATCACCATCTTTTTCGAAAACATAAAACCATTAAATTATAACTTGTTTGAGGGTTTCAATGCTGCCGAGTGCCTGACCCGAACCAATAGCCACTGTTAATAATGGATCCTCGGTAATAGTTATTGGAAGTTTGGTTTCTTCCCTGAGAAGCTTGTCTATATTTTTTAATAGTGCGCCACCACCTGTTAGTACAATTCCTCTGTCGACAATGTCGGCGGCCAACTCCGGCGGAGTCTGTTCCAGGGCTATCTTGACCGTTTCCATAATGGCATCTATCTGCTCTGAAATCGCAATCCGTATCTCTTCTGAATCAATTGCCAGAATCTTGGGGATTCCAGATGCAAGGTCTCTACCTTTGACTTCTATTGTTTCCAAATCCTGAGGATCCGGAAATGCATTTCCGATTGTCGTTTTAATAATTTCAGATGTCCGTTCACCTATCAACAGGTTATATTTCCGTTTAATATACTGTATGATCGCAGCATCCATCTTATCACCAGCCACCCTGATAGATCTGCTGTAAACAATTCCTGACATGGATATCACGGCAACCTCTGTTGTACCTCCGCCGATATCGACCACCATATTGCAAATCGGTTCACTAATCGGCAGGCCTGCTCCGATTGCGGCGGCCATCGGCTCTTCAATCAGAAATACCTCGCGACACCCTGCAGATTCGGCTGATTCCCTGACTGCACGCTTTTCAACCTGGGTAATTCCGGACGGCACGGCAATAATAATTCTTGGCCTGACAAACCTCCGCTTGTTGTGAGCCATGCGAATAAAATGGCGGAGCATCGCCTCTGTAACCTCAAAATCAGCTATAACACCATCGCGCATGGGGCGAATGGCTACTATATGGCCGGGTGTCCTTCCCAACATATTCTTGGCCTCAAGGCCTACAGCAAGAATACGGTTTTTCATCCGGCTGTCAGTGCGCACAGCAACCACCGAAGGCTCATTCACGACAATACCCTGACCTTTAACATAAACGAGTGTGTTTGCTGTACCAAGATCAATGGCCAGATCACTGGAAAATGCACCTAAAATTTTATCTACAAATAGATTCATAACACCTCATCTTCACACACAAAAAGTGCGCATTTCATATTGTTTGCGTGATGCCCTTAAAACTTATGTTCGGCGGTCCTAAAATTCATTATTTCCAAAATTTTTTTATATATCAAAATTATTCTATAATTACAAGGAAAATATCAAGATCCCCCTATGGACAATTACAACTTGTCCTGTCTTTCCATGGGGTTGTTAATTCCCTTTTATGGAACCGGCTTCAGCAATATTATCCATGACCATATCATGCAATTTAGGCCTGAAGGCTTTTATTTTGTTATTATCACGCGATGGATGGACACGGTTGGTTAATAGAATTACAATAACGTTTCGGTCAAGATCCATCCAGAAGGATGTCCCTGTAAAACCAAGATGCCCGACACTTCTTTTTGAAAAATAAAGACCGCAACTCGACCCTGTCAAAGACGGGGTGTCAAACCCGAGCCCTCTGCCGGTATCGACCCGTGGTTTGAAAAAAGTTTGCAGCAATACTTTTTCAAATAAATGGTCTTCAGATCGTCCATGGAAAAAAGAAAGGAGCACCGACAATAGACGATACACGTCATCGGCTGTCCCGAAAAGACCGGCATGTCCCTCGACTCCACCCATCACATAGGCATTTTCATCGTGGACCACACCGTTTAGAAGGACGTTTCGCCACGTACAAAATTCAGTGGCGGCAAATTTTGCTTTTCGTGGCTTCGAATCAACATCTACAAAAAACAGGTTTTCAAGACCCAGTGGACTGTAAATTTCCTCCGTCACAAAACGGTCCAGGCGATTTCCTGACACCTTTTCAATCACCCAGCTTAGAATCATAAACCCTATGTCGCTGTACAATACCTGTTTGCCGGTCGGATTTATGAGCGGTTCTTCCACCAGAAGTTCCCTTAAGGCATCTCTTCTGTTATTCGGTTCAATCTTGCTTAACGACTCGTAATAGGGCCGATAATCGGAAAGGCCCGAATTATGATAAAGCAGATGTTCGATATTTATCTGTCCCTTTTCTGTGCTTTTCAATCGGGGCAAAATTGATCCTATATTCTGCTTTAGCCCCAGCTTGGATTGTTGAACCAGCCTCATGACCGCCAGAGTAGTTGCTAGTGGTTTAGTCAGGGACGCAAGGTCGAAAACCGTGTCCCTTGTAATT
>JAZFVY010000121.1:0-2527 GCA_036447975.1 Desulfobacterales bacterium | reverse complement strand
GCGGGAAATTTTTCGGGATGCGGTTTTCTTGTGGATCACACCCTTTTTCGCTGCGTTGTCAATTATTGACTGTGCGGTATTAAGTTCACTCAATACCGCTTCTTTTGATTTTTCGCTCACAGAAAGCCGCACACTCTTGACGATGTTTTTTACCCTAGTTTTCGTAGATTTGTTGCGCAGACGCCTTTTTTCATTCTGGCGTGCGCGTTTTAATGCAGATTTATGATCGGCCAACTTAATAAGCTCCTTTCAGTTAAGTAAAAAATTAAAAAAGCCTTATTACAAATTAGCTATAGATATGTCAAGTGTTTTTATTAAAAGGATTTGGTTTTAAAGTTTACAATGAACCAATCAACAAGCCAAACAACCTCTGAAAACGACCGTGTGGCAAAGGCCGCGGGTGTCGTTGGATCAGCAACTTTTTTGAGCCGGATTTTCGGTTATATAAGGGATATGGCCTTTGCATGGTTTTTTGGGGCGGGGCTATATTCAGATGCTTTCTTTGTGGCTTTCAGGATTCCCAACCTGTTGAGAAGACTTTTTGCCGAAGGTTCCCTGAGCATCGCATTTATTCCTGTATTTACCGACTACCTTACAAACCAGGGGAAAGATGATGCCTTTGAGATGGCAAGGTCTGCCATAAGGCTGCTTTCCGTGTTGCTGGTTATCGCTGCTATCATAGGTGTCTTGCTGTCTCCAATTATCATTCGCGTTATTGCACCCGGGTTTGCCGAATCACCTGAAAAGCTATCGATTACGATCTTTTTGACACGTATCATGTTCCCGTACATTTTTTTTATCGGCATGGTTGCACTTTCCATGGGAATCCTTAATGTACTTGGTCATTTTGCCGCTCCAGCCCTTGCCCCAGTTTTTTTGAACATTTCCATAATATGTTCGATATTTTTAATTTCACCATACATGGCTGATCCTGTTACAGGGATTGCTATCGGAGTGCTGATCGGAGGGGTCCTTCAGCTGATACTCCAGGTGCCGTTTCTAATAAATAAAGGATTTTATTTCTGGCGAAAAGCAAAAATTTACCACCCCGGTCTCAAAAGGATAGGCCTGCTAATGCTTCCCACCATATTCGGCGCTGCTGTCTATCAGATTAATATCCTGGTGGGGACCCTTCTAGCCTCTTTACTGCCGGAAGGCAGCGTTTCGTATCTTTATTATGCAGATCGGCTGGTACAATTTCCTTTAGGTATTTTTGGAATAGCCGCTGCAACGGCAGTTCTGCCAAGCCTTTCCAGACAGGCGGCGGAAAATGATTTGCCGGCCGTCAGGGACACCTTTTCTTTTACCATGAAACTGGTCTTTTTTATCACAATTCCTTCAATGGTCGGCCTGATTATTTTAAGGGAGCCTATCGTTGCCCTGTTGTTTAAAAGGGGGGCTTTTGATGCTGAAACCACACGTTTGACTGCATATGCGCTTTTGTATTATAGTATAGGTCTCTGGGCTTTTTCAGCTGTACGGATAGTTGTTTCCACGTTTTATGCATTACAGGACACGAAGACGCCGGTACGTATGGCTGTCATATCAGTTAGTGCCAATATCATACTTGGAATTATTCTGATGGGGCCGTTAGCTCACGGAGGCCTGGCCCTAGCCACTTCTCTGGCTTCAATGCTGAACCTTTTGCTCCTTGTCTGGGCCTTAAGATTAAAGCTTGGCGCTTTGGGGTGGAAAAATATCATTGAGTCTGTCTGTAAAACGATGATTTGTTCAGGGATCATGGGAGCTGCAGTATGGGCAATTGCTTTGTTAATTATTCCGTCTGAAGGCGGAACTTTCTCCGCCCTTCTATTCGGACTCATGGGCAGTATCGTAATTGGTCTTGTTCTCTACGGCTCTTTTTCCTTATTACTTAAGAGCCAGGAGCTGGAAAAGGTTTTGGCTATAGTCAGGAAGGGCAGGGGGGAAAAGTGGGCTTAAGACAAAAAATTCTGCTTGGTTTCGTAATAGCGGCACTCTTTTCCCTGCTCTTGTTTATTATATTCGGTGAAAATGGAGTTGTCGACCTTCACGTGCTGAAAGTCAAAAGGGACAATTTATTAAAAAGAAATGCAGTGCTTTCTCAGGAAAACCTTTCATTATACCGTGAAATAGAACGATTGAGAAATGATCCCAAATATGTTGAGAATGTGGCCAGGCAGGAATTGGGCTTGATTGGTAAAGATGAAGTGATAATCAAGGTCAAAAAAGAGCAGAAGGTCCAAAATTGAATAATGATAAAGTTTTTTATACCAAGACCATGGCAAAAATCTATGCTGACCAGGGTAATTTGGGGAAAGCAGCCGAAATCTATAGATACCTTTTAGAACTCGAACCAGGCCGCCGGGATCTAATTGATGCACTTTCCGAAGTTGATAAGAGACTTTTTGAAAAAGATCCGGAGGATCTTGTCAAGTTGTTCAGCAAGTGGGTTGATCTTTTGCTCAAGCATTACGGTTTGCATAAGCTCAAGAAACTTCAAAATTATCTCGGTGAGAAATAATGTTGAATAAATACTTTAATTTTG
>JAZFVY010000120.1:0-9903 GCA_036447975.1 Desulfobacterales bacterium | reverse complement strand
TTGGGTATATCTTGAAATATTCTCTAGTATTTTTAATCCCGACCTTTGTAGTGGTACACATTATTTTCTTTTAATAATAATAGTATTACCTTTTACACTCTTTTTTTTTGGGCCAAATTAAGGTATGTTGGTTTCGAAGATAGTTTATTGCTCGCACCTTTAGGAACTTTAGTTCACTTTAAACTTATGGATAGAATGAATAAACCAAGTTATTAATACGGGATTATCTCCCGATTAGTAGTAGCTAATTAAGGCAAGTCAAGTGAATAATCTTCAAGTGAGTCAGTGTGGTTCCAGATTTAAATAGCCGGGGATTTAGGCTTCATTGAAAAAGGTGAATTGGGTACAGCAAAAAAAGACATAGCAGAAATCGAAAGAATGTTAAAATCGCTGATACAATCTTTAGAAAACAAACCCTTGACCCCTTGAATCCTTGGATCCTCTTCTCCAACTAAATTGGAGAAGAACCTTAATACGAAACCGGATTTAAGAATACGTGTACTAAGTTACAAAAACTATCGGTCAAAAAATGGATATAAATTTGAGCAAATCAAACATCGCCATTGTCGGCGGAGGTCCGGTCTGCCAGGCAATCCTCAAGATTCTTTTTAATGAGGACTTCAAGGATCAAAGGCCTGTGATCTTAGGCGTTGCTGATCTTGATGAGCAAGCTCCGGGATTGAGATATGCAAGGGAAAAGGGGGTATTCACCACCAGCGATTATAGAGAGTTTTATAAGCTTGAAGACCTTGATGTGATTATAGAATTAACCAAAGACAATACGCTCAGGGAGATAATAAAAAAGACCAAACCTGCCGAAGTGAAGTTGATAGACCATTTCGAGGCCATGTCGGTCTGGGATTACCTTAAAATAGAAGAAGAACGATTAAAGGCTCGAAGAGACATACAAGTTAGCGGTATTGAAATTAAGAAGATCGAAGAGATATTCGACCGATTTTCCAACCGCATTTCAAAGATCGTCGAAGAAAGGACCGACCATTTGATTAATGCAGAGGAAGTGAGTGAGCGTCACACCCATGAACTGAGCACCCTTTGTTCCATCTACACCGCCTTGAACGCTCCTTCCGAAGTTGAAGAAAGAATAAATGCTTCCATACAGGAGGTAATTGATTTTTTGTCGGCCGAAGGCGTATGTATTTATCTGATGGAAAGTGATGGAAAGTTCCACATGAAATACAGTTACGGCTTCTCCGAGGAAGCTTGCAGGAAAGATATGGTAGCGGACCCCAATGGCATCATCCAGCGGGTCGCCGAAAGCGACATGTTTACGATCTTCGACAGCCTGCCCCAAGACTGTTCCGGTGAAATCTGTTTTTTAGAGCAGGAAAACTTCGTATCACTGGCCTACATTCCCATCAGCACCAAGGAAAGGAATCCCTTCGGTGTTCTCAAAATTGCCAGTAAAAAACCGGATCATTTTTCTTACGAAAATAAAGAAATCCTGGAGTTAATCGGAAACAGGATCGGAGTCGCCATCGAAAATGCCATGCTTCAGGAACAATATATCAAATCGGAGGAGAAATACAGATCCCTTTTTAATTACGATCCCAACCCCATTTTCATCATGGATTGCGAGACCTTTGAAATCCTGGATACCAATCAAAGGGCGCAGAACTGTTACGGGTATACACGGGAAGAATTGTATGGATTCCAGTTTCTAAAATTAGGAGATCAAGACGATGAAGCCGTTGCTGCGGGATTGAAAAATCTTTCCCCGGGGCAGTCCGTTCTTTTCTCTAAAAAGCGGCATTATAAAAAAGGGCGCCGTCCCTTCTATGTCAGCATCAATGTCAGTTACGCCAGATACGGCGAGAGCGATGTTTTGATCG
Source organism: Desulfobacterales bacterium (assembly GCA_036447975.1). Classification (GTDB taxonomy): domain Bacteria; phylum Desulfobacterota; class Desulfobacteria; order Desulfobacterales; family UBA11574; genus JAUVVL01. The sequence continues at coordinate 8,053 of JAZFVY010000120.1, read as the reverse complement.
CCAATACAACCGATATCACCGAAAGTGTTGTTCAAGAGACACAGCTGATTCAGGCCGGCAAAATGACTACCTTAGGCGTTATGGCTGCAGGCATGGCCCATGAAATTAATCAACCCCTGAATGTTATCCAGATTTGTGCCGATTTTTTTTTGAAAATGTTGAAAAAGGGCCTGCCCGTCAAAGATGATGATTTAAAAACCATGGCCAACGACATCGTCGCCAATGTAGGACGGGCAGCCGGTGTTATCAAACATGTAAGAGATTTTGCCAGACAATCGGAAATTGTCCGGAGCAGGCTGAATATTAATGATCCCATCAAAGATGTATTCAAGGTTCTTGGAAATCAGTTAAAGGTTCACCAGATTAAACTTGAACTCGATCTTGACCCTAACCTGCCTGATATCATGGCTGAACACAACCGGCTGGAACAGGTATTTATCAACCTGGTGACCAATGCCATGGACGCCATTGATGAGAAATCCGCACAACCCGATACCAATGATTCGGAAAAGCGGATAACAATCCAATCATTTGCCGAAAACGGCCAGGTTGTTGTAAATGTATCTGATACGGGCATCGGCATGTCTGAGGATGTTAAGAACAAAATATTGGAACCTTTTTTTACTACCAAAAAAATAGGCAAGGGAACCGGACTGGGGGTCAGTATCAGTTATGGCATCATTAAAGACTATGACGGTAGCATTGAAATTGAAAGTGAAGTGGGCAAAGGCGCAACGTTCAAAATAAGCTTTCCGTTTTTGCAATAAGACGAAGCAGACGAGTATGACCAAGATTTTAGTTATCGACGATGAAGAAGCCAATGTAAGGGTTCTTTCCATTTCATTGAAAAGCGACGGCTACGATGTAGCCATGGCTTACAGTGGTGAGGAAGGTCTGGAGGTGTTTAAAAAAGAGTCTCCTGACATCGTGCTCACGGACCTGAAGATGCCGGGCATGGACGGGATAGAGGTTTTAGGGAAAATCAAGGCCTTTGAGCCCGACGCGGAGGTGATCATAATCACCGGCCATGGAGACATCGACAGTGCTATAGAGGCGCTAAAATACGGTGCCTCTGATTTTATTAATAAGCCCATAAGGGATGAAGCCCTTTCCATTGCCCTTCAAAGAGCCAAAGAGAAACTTGAAATACGGAAGAAACTTAAAGAATACACGGTCAACCTGGAAAATGAGGTCAAGATTGCCACCAGGGAATTATGGAGACGATCCAATTTTTTGAACAAACTGATTACCAGTTCAAATGACGGCATTGTCGCCACGGATGAGGAGTTTAAGATAGTTATTTTTAATCCGGGAGCGGAAAAAATCTTTGGTCATTCCCGATCTGAAGCCGTCGACAGGATGGATATTGCTGAACTGTATCCACCCGAAATTGTAGAAGCTTTCAAAGGGGAGATGTTCCGTAGCAGAAAGAAAGGGGGACTGCCCTGGAGAGAGACCGCGGTCCTGACAAAAGACGGGGAAAAGATCCCCGTGCGGTTTTCAGGGACCCCTCTATACGAAAGCGAAAAAATGATGGGCAGCGTTGCCTTTCTTCATGACCTCAGGGACATAAAGCAATTGGAAAAGGAACTGGTCAGCTCTGAAAGGTTTGCGGCTGTCGGCCAGACTACAGCCGGTCTGGCCCATTACATAAAAAATATTCTCATCGGCCTTAAAGGGGGAAGTTATAATGTAAATGTCGGACTTGACAAAAATGATACGAATAAGCTAAAAACCGGCTGGAAATCGATAGAGAGAAATATAGGGCGGATATCTGATCTGGTTCTGGATCTACTTTCCTTTTCCAAAGAGAGAGGGGTCGAATATGAAAGCTGTTATCCGAACGACATTGCCAACGATGTCTGTGAGCTGCTGAAAGGGACAGCACAAGAAAATAACATAGAAGTCATAAAAGATTTTGATCCCTCCATTGGTGCGGTGTCAATGGATCCGCGGACCATCCACCGCACCCTGTTGAACCTGGTTTCGAATGCCATCGATGCCTGTTTGTTTGATGAGGATACAGGCAAGAATTGGCGGGTGGCCTTAAAAACAACCCGTGAAAAGAACGGCATGATCAGTTTTGAAGTCCAAGATAACGGCTGCGGTATGAGCGCAGTGACCAAGGACAAACTTTTCACCTCTTTTTTCAGCACCAAAGGGGGACAGGGAACCGGCCTCGGTTTGCTTGTTACCAAAAAGCTTGTCGATGAACATGAGGGAACCGTAAACGTTACCACTCAACCGGGAACGGGGACCATCTTTACCGTACAATTGCCCTATAGGGAATTAAATACAGACTGATTGAACCGCTTTCCGGACATGGCGAATTATGCTTAAGGAATAAACCAGGGAGAATTTATCATGGGTAAAAAGATACTTATTGTAGATGATGATCCTGATGTGAGGTCATTTATCATAACAGTTCTGGAAGAAAACGATTATACTCCTTTAGTTGCGAAAAATGGCGAAGAAGGGCTGAAGCTCATACGGCAAGAGGGACCTGATTTGATTCTCCTTGATGTTTTGATGCCCAGGGGCAGTGGAGTGAAATTGTTTCGGGAGATAAAAACCGATGCGTCCTTGAAACATATCCCCGTAATTGTGCTCTCCGGAATCGCCGAGAAATCATTTCTTCGTTCGCAAAAAGCCTTGGCCGAATTCGGGGGCGCGAAAGTGCCGGAGCCTGATGCCTATCTGGAAAAACCGGTTGAGCCCGAAGAGCTGGCCGCGATGATTAAAAAAGTCATCGGCTGACTTGCTTTAATTTTACAGACCAGTTTAGAGGAAGTCGAATCAATTATGGAAATTAAAAAGCTGTTGTTTGTGACAAAATTTGAGGTGTTGTGTTTTAATGCCCTGCAATCGGTGTTGTCTCTGAGAGAGGCGGCCCTTGACCATGTGGTTTTTCTGAACGTAATCGAAAGAGATAAGGTTGCCATGCAGCGGGGTACCGGATACCGGAAGGATGAAGAGATTAAACTCAGAGAAACGGCCAATATCCGCTTTATTGACTGGGCCGAAAATCTATTCGAGCTGGGTATGGAGGTCGGCGCCTATATCGCCGTCGGCAGTCTGGTTTCACAGGTCATTAAAGCCGCCGAGAAAGAAAATTCCGATCTCATCGTCATCGGGCGTTCGCACAAAGGCGTGTTGGAACAATTATATTCAGGATCGGATATTACTGAACTTATCCGGCGGACCGATACTCCCGTGCTGGTATTCAAACATATGTCGGAAGATGTAAAGACCCTTGAAAAACCCTTTGAAAGACCTCTGCTGGCAACGGACTGGTCGCCGGCCAGCCTTAAGGCGGTGGAATATCTGAAAAGCTTGCAAAGTGTTATCAAGGAAATAAATGTCATCCATGTCGCCGGTGAAAAGGAGTTAAGAAGCTCTTCGGCCATGGGCGTGCAAAAAACTCGGAAGGAAACCAGGAAAAAGCTAGACGAGATCTGCGATATTTTTGAAGCTGAAGGAATTAATGCCAGACCACATGTTTATATCGGCGATCCGATTGAGGAGATAGAAACGGCAGCTCGGGAATACCAGGCAACCCTAATCGTTGCAGGTTCTTCCGGGAAGGCGGCCTGGCTGGAAAAATGGATAGGAAGCATCCCGCGAACGCTTGCTGAAAAGTCTATCTTCCCAACCTTGTTAATCCCTCCCGATCGAAAGTAAATTTTTAAAACAAAAGATTTCTGCCGAGCGAGAAGATTGAATAGGAGGTTTCGATGGCGGTAATAACCATTTCCAGACAATTTGGCGCCGGAGGGAAAACCCTTGGTAAAATGATCGCCAAAACGTTGGGATACACTTTTGCTGATGATCACATTGTCGAAATGGTTGCGGAAGCGGCCAATGTCTCACCCCACTTTGTGGAGTCTGTGGAAAAAGAAGCCGGCAGTAGGCTCTCCAGAGTTATCTCCAGCATGGTTTCAAAACGATGGCTGGATCGTATTTTAGTAGGTGAGCACGGCTATATTGATGAAGATATATATCTGGATTATATCGTTGTAATTATCTCCCAGGTTGCCGAAGAGGGAGAAGTCGTAATTATGGGCAGGGGAAGTCAATATATTTTGAATGATCATCCGGACGCCCGCCATGTTCTTCTCATCGACGAAGTCGAAAACCGAGTAAAATTCATGATGGACCATTATGATCTTTCCCAGAAGCAGGCGGCCAGAGTCGTAAGTAAGGAAGACAAACGACGCCTAAATTTTTACCGTAAATTAGGCAAAGAGAATTTCGACGATCCTTCGCTTTACCACTTGGTGCTGAACATGAGCAGGGTAGACATGGAAACCGCTTCAACACTGGCATGTAAACTGGTTGACAAGTAAATTTAGAGGCAACTTGTCGAGACCTTTGAAAAACGCCCCCTTTTGCCCAATGCCGGCGTCAGGCTCAAATTTCAATCCTCGAAATACCCCATATATTAGTGCCTGCCCCGTAGGTCCGGAAGATCTTACGGGGTGGTTAAAATTTTCGCCATCCCCCCTTCAAAGTCCGGGATCTTCGACTTGGACTTGAACTCCGGTTAAATTTTAAAAGATTTAACTGGACAGGCAAAATTGAACATTTTTCAATGGAAACATTCGAAACACTCATCAATGTTTACATTTTATACCAACAGGCTGAAATAAAAAAACCCCCATATAAAATTACTGATAAATGTTGACAAACCATATCACTTTGTGGCATAAATATTAGGATTTGGCACAAGCCGTATTGCCATACCCTGCCGAAGATATGAAAATTGATATTAGGAGGTCGAACGAAAACTGAAATGAATAAACCATCAACCAAAATTGAAAAAAATATCAAAATCGGCTCTGATTTTGCCAAAGAAGTGAAGGAACGCTCCAGTGTTGATTTCAACCTCTGCTACCACTGCCAAAGCTGCGCCTGCGGATGCCCCTTTGCTGAAGCCATGGATTTTCTCCCAAACCGGGTCATTCGGCTTGTTCAGTTGGGACTCCAGGAAGAGGCCCTGCAGTGTTCGAGCATCTGGGTTTGCGTTGGATGCAATACATGCTCCACCCAATGCCCCAATGGTATCGACATCTCGGCCATTACACATACCCTCTGTCAAATGGCAATTGAAGTAAAAGAGACGATAGCGGAGCCGGACATCCTCAAATTTCACCGCGAAGTACTCAATACCATTCATCGCTACGGACGCACCCACAAGCTGGAGATAATGCTCCGTTACAAGTTACACAAACGGGATTGGTTCTCCGACATGGGGGTCGGGATAAAAATGTTTACCAAGAGAAGGCTTAAACTTATGCCGTCCCGTGTTCAGCATATTAACGACATAAAGGATTTCTTCAAACAACAAAAAACAGGATAACCATGCAGAATTCGAACATAAGGACTTTTAGTTATTTTCCCGGCTGCTCATTGGCTTCCACGGCAAAGGAGAACAACCTTTCCTTGATGGAAATGTGCCGCAAAATCGGTGTCAACCTGATCGAATTGACAGATTGGAACTGTTGCGGCAGCTCTTCGGCGGATGTTGTTGATCACGAAATAGCCCTTGATCTATCAGCCCGGAATCTGTTTCTTGCACCACCCGGCAGACCACTGTTGGTGGCCTGTCCGAACTGCATTATAAGACTTCGGCAGGCACATCTTGAATTGAAACAGAATGAAATCAAGCGATATAAATACGAAAAGAAGTGGGGACAGCCATTTAACACCAAGCTTCAGATAATTCACTTTTTCGAATTATTGGACGGAATAGAGCTTTCTACTTTTAATGAAAATGCTTCAACCAGTCTGCAAGGGCTCAGATTCGTTCCCTATTACGGCTGCATGCTGTCACGGCCGAACACCCTGAAACACGAGAAAACATATGTCGGCTTGATGGAAAAGATCCTCACTTCTCTGGGAGCCGAACAGCTTTCCTGGCCCTTTGCTTCCCGCTGCTGCGGAACCTTTCTTTCCGTAGCCAAGCCGGACATCGTTACGATCATAGCCAACAGGCTTGTCAGCAGCGCCACCGAGGCCGGCGCCGACTGTCTCGTTACCGCCTGTTCCATGTGCCACTTGAATCTTGAAGTGCGCTGCAATTTGAAAGACCCTATTCCGACCATGCATTTTTCCGAACTGCTCTCGCTGGCCCTGGGAGTGAGAAAACATGAAGGCTGGTTTTCACGGCATCTGGTGGATCCTCGGCCGATGCTGAAGGAAAAGGCATTGATCCGCTGAAAACGAAACACCTCATGCACTTACTGAAAATCTGAATCTGTAGTCAGCCTTTCGATCAGACAAAATACAATCACTGTATGTTGTTGTGTTGCCAATAAACCATTTGTGGTTCGATTCCTCCTAATTCGCTAATTTCAAAATCTATAGAGCAATTTTATAACCCATGAAGCAGGACTTGATATAAGGGCTTGCTTAGGGTATTATTTGGTAAATAGGGCCACATTTTGATTAGCGCATTAATTTGGCGTGCATGCCTGCCATGATCCTCCCCTTTGACAAATCTCACATATTCCGGAACTCATCACCGCGACGCCGTCCTCACACCTTCATCAATCGGGTTAGTGCACAGGACCACATATACCTGTCAGGAACCAATTAGCCCGCATTTCTCATGAAGAATTTATCTGGCTTTTATTTTTGTTAGTAAATATAAAGATATTAACCACTTAAATTGACATAGACGGACAATTTGATTAAACACTATGATATTTTTTTTAGATAAATTCTTCACCAAAGGCGAGCCAGAGCGGCACAGGAACTGCGTTATTCAGCCCTCGAAGTAGATTATACTACGTCTTCGGGCTGAAATGCCTTGTTCTTGCACCGCTCTGGCTCTTGAGAAATGTGGGTTAGACAATCAAGCAAAAAAAGTATTTTAGCTTGATTACAGGGGATGAAAACATATATGAGATAAAAAGAAATCAGGAAGTCTTTGAATGCCTTGCAAACTATTAACCCGTATTTCTTATTGTTCTGTTTATGAACTGGAAACCCGGATATTATTAGCCGGGGATTTAGGCTTAATTGAAAAAGGTGAATTGGGTACAGCAAAAATGACATAGCAAAAATCGAAAGAATGTTGAAAAGCGCTTATAAAATCTCTAAAAAATAAACACTTGAACCCTTGACCCCTGGAATCCTTGGACCCTCTTCTCCAATTAAATTGGAGAAGAACCAATATTATTGGAATATGAATCGTGAATGATGTAAATACAAGTCAGTTAAGCAGAGTCAATACTAAAGGCAGTGAGGCTTTTCTTACCCAATTTTCTCCAATCCTGCCGATAGCGGCCATCTTTTTTTTAAACTTTACTTGCAGAATCATTGTAGCTCCGTTACTGCCTATAATTGAAAAAGATTTAGGATTTAGCCATGGTGATGCTGGTTCGCTTTTTCTGTTTCTTTCCATTGGGTATTTTATATCACTTCTCGGGTCTGGACATATATCTTCTCGTATTACTCATAGAAAAACGATTGCTGTTTCGGCAATAGCTGTAGGTACTGCTCTTTCATTAATTTCTTTTAGCAAAAGTCTCTTTGTTATGCGATTTTGCGTATTTTTGCTGGGAATTTCTGCGGGTACATATCTTCCATCGGGGATTGCAACGGTTACATCTCTTGTTAATCCCAAGCACTGGGGTAAAGCAGTTGCTATTCATGAAATTGCCCCGAATTTGAGCTTTGTATTAACACCGTTATTGGCTGAGATGCTTCTTCATTGGTTTATCTGGCGTAATATTTTATTTTTAATTGGAATATTTTCGGTTATTATGGGATTTGTATTTATCCACGTTGGCAAGGGAGGGAATTTTTTAGGAGAATCTCCTAATTTTTCATCTATTAAATCAATTATAGAGATCCCTGCTTTCTGGATTTTGATTTTTCTATTCGGCTTGGGCATTACCGGTTCACTTGGAATATATAATATGCTTCCTCTATACCTGGTAACTGAACATGGGTTAAGTCAGGAGTGGGCGAACAGCTTGGTAGGAATTTCCCGCATTTCGACTTTAGGGATGGCATTTCTATCAGGATGGGCAACAGATAGGCTTGG
>JAZFVY010000119.1:0-8130 GCA_036447975.1 Desulfobacterales bacterium | reverse complement strand
CTTATAACTCCCATAGCCATGGAGAAAGAACTCAGGTTTGCCATCAGGGAAGGCGGACGGACGGTTGGCGCCGGAGTGGTGAGCGAAATAATCGAATAACGGTCAAGGAGCCTGCTGGTGAGAATAATTGTTACTCTTGCATGTAATGAATGCAAAAGAAGAAACTATACGACGACATAAAATAAACGAACAACACCAGACAAGTTGGAATTCAGCAAGTATTGCAGATTCTGCAGGAGGCATACTTTGCATAAAGAGATCAAATAAAAGGTGAGACCTTTGCAAAACGCCCCCTTTTGCTCAATTTCTGTGTCAGGCTCAAATTTTAATCCTCAAAATACTCAATGTATTCCTGTGGTTAAAATTTACGCCTTCCTTGAACTTGAACAAAATTGAGCATTTTTCAAAGGTCTCAAGGTTTAATACTAAATCCGGGTTAGCCCGAATTTCTCATGAATAATTTATTCGCCTTCATCTCTGATGCCTTACAAATGAATTCCGCTTCAAGCGGGATGAAAAAACAGGTATAAAGAAGCAGGATTGTTTAAATTAATATAAGGATTATGCAGGCCAGTAGCTCTAACGGTAGAGCGTCGGACTCCAAATCCGGGTGTTGGGGGTTCGAATCCCTCCTGGCCTGCCAAATCATTTTTAGGAGCGTAATGGCACGGTTACAAAGGAAAAAAACTTCAGGCGCCAAGAAAAAGAAGAAAAAGAGTGCCGCCGGGATGGCATCATCCCAGGTAAAAAATGTTGCCGTTGCAAAAAAGACCGCGTTGATTACAGGTCCTGCCAAAGAGGTTATAAAAAAGGACCCTACATCCCAGAAAAAAGCTTTAGTCAGAACCAAGGCCGGGCCGGGAAAAATTAAAAGTTACCTGGATAAGGGAATCCAGTTTCTTAGAGAAGTCAAGGTGGAGCTTAAAAAGGTTACATGGCCAACGCGCAAGCAGACAATGGGCTCCACTGTTGTTGTGCTAATCCTGGTTATGATAATATCACTTTTTCTCGGTCTGGTCGACATTGGTTTGTCAGGCATTATTCGTGTGGTTCTTCGATAATAAGAGGTGAAGAAAAGAGTGGCTTTTAAATGGTATATAGTCCATGTTTATTCGGGGTTTGAAAGCAAGGTCAAAACGGCCCTGGAGGAGCGGATAACGTCCTTTTCTCATCCCGAGAAATTCGATGAGGTAATCGTGCCCACCGAGGAGATCGTTGAGCTTGTTAAAGGTAAAAGAAAGACTTCGTCTCGTAAATTCTACCCGGGATATATATTGGTTAGGATGGAACTTGATGATGAAACATGGCATATTGTCAATAATACAGCCAAGGTTACCGGCTTCTTAGGTGGTCGCGATAATCCGACACCTATCTCCGATGAAGAGGCCGAACAAATTTTAAATCGAATGGAGGCCGGCAAACTAAAACCACAGCCAAAATACGTTTTTGAGACCGGAGACGAAATCCGTGTAATTGACGGACCTTTTAAAAACTTTAACGGTACGGTGGATGAAGTTAATCCTGAAAAGGGTAAAATAAGGGTTATGGTGAGCATCTTTGGCCGATCGACACCTGTGGAATTAGAATTCGTGCAGGTTGCAAAGCTTTAGTGTATAACCTCAGTTGAGCAAAACAAACAGTTGGCGGCCTAACAAAATTTGGGAGTAAAAAATATATGGCAAAAAAGGTTATGGCACAGATAAAACTGCAGGTAACAGCCGGTAAAGCCAATCCGTCCCCTCCGATTGGACCTGCTCTGGGGCAGCATGGCGTAAATATAATGGACTTTTGCAAGGCTTTTAACGCAAGGACTGCAAATGACGAAGGGATGATCATACCTGTTGTTATTACGGTTTATCAGGACAGATCATTTACCTTTATAACCAAAACGCCGCCTGCATCCGTGCTTTTGAAGAAGGCGGCAAAGATAGCCAAGGGCGCCGGTGATCCAAAGCGCGAGAGTGTCGCCACGGTCACTCAACAGCAGGTGGAAGAGATTGCCAAACAGAAAATGGTTGATTTAAATGCAAATGATCTGGTTGCTGCCTGTAAAATTATCGCCGGCACAGCTAGAAGTATGGGAATTGATATTGACTAAAAGAAGATGTTGCATGTTGCGTGTTTAATGAGTCCTGTTTTTAAATCCGAAACATGTATAACCAAGGAGTGAATAAAAAACATGCCGAAGCGGGGTAAAAAATATCTGGAATCAAATAAGAAGGTAGATGCAGAGACAAGGCATAATTTTGACGAGGCTGTCAAAATGGTAATCGATTCATCATATGTCAAATTTGATGAAACCATTGATGTCGCAGTCCGTCTTGGTGTTGATCCAAGACATGCTGATCAGATGATTAGAGGGTCAGTCGTTTTGCCAAACGGCCTTGGCAAGGAAGTTAAAGTTCTCGTATTTGCTAAAGGAGAGAAGGAAAAAGAGGCGCTTGATGCAGGCGCCGATTTTACCGGGGGTGACGACCTAATAGAAAAGATTAAAAAAGGATGGTTCGGCTTTGATAAGGTCGTCGCCACACCCGATATGATGGGATCTGTTGGAAAGATAGGAAAACTTCTCGGCCCAAAGGGACTCATGCCTAATGCAAAAACCGGAACTGTTACTTTTGATGTGGCCAGGGCGGTCAATGATCTCAAAGCAGGTAAAATTGATTTCAAGGTTGAAAAAGCTGGAATCGTCCACGCTCCGATGGGGAAGGTTTCCTTCGGGGTGGAAAAGATTATGCAGAATGCAGCCGCCTTTTTAGAAACGATCATTCGTCTCAAACCGGCTTCCAGTAAAGGAACTTACCTGAAGGGTATTGCCATCTCTACAACCATGGGACCTGGCATCAAGATAGATGCGGCCAGTGTCAAGGACTTTATCAAATAGTCTACTTCCTTATAGGAATTTAGCAGTCTTGAACATCCCAAAAAGAACCGGACTGAGTGTTTTTTATATTAAATTTGGATAGTTATGGCCAGATCGGCTCATATTGTTTCTAAACAAAATATTCCTGTCAAAGACCGTAGGTGCACTTGTTTGTGTTTAATCGGCAATGCCGGCCTACCGAGACATTTATTTATGATAAGTTGTTGCCTCCGGTTTTTACAGATTAAGGAAGGAGGTGTTGATAAGTTGTGAAACTAGTTGAAAAGAAAGAGATTGTCGCGGATTTGCACGAAAGATTTGCAAGGTCTAAAGTTGTCATCGTTACCGATTACAAAGGCCTCGATGTTACAACAATAAATGACTTGCGAAAGAAGCTTAGAGAGCTTGAAGTTGAATATAAGGTGGTAAAGAATTCGCTCCTTATTAGAGCTTCTGAAGAAACCGATGTCGCCTTGATCAAAGATTGTTTTAAAGGTCCGAGTGCGGTTGCCTTGAGCTATGACGACCCTGTTGCGCCTGCGAAGGTTTTGACTAAGTTTGCTGATGAGCACGACAAGCTTGAAATTAAAACCGGCGTTATGGACGGCAAGGTGCTCGACTTAAGCGCCATTAAGTCGCTGTCGGCCCTGCCTTCTCGTGATGTGCTTTTGGGGAAATTACTTTCAGTCGCCAATGGTGTTCCTACGGGCTTCGTCCGAACCATAAGTGCCATTCCAGCACAGTTTTTAAATGTACTCCAGGCTATCAAGGAACAGAAAGAGGCTGCCTGAGGATCAAGGCTATTGGTTGTTTAATAATTGAAAATAATGGCTTCGTAAAAAATCCAACTTCAGCGTTGCGTTTTATATTGTTGTCATTGCGGCGTTCGCTAAATTGGGACCCGCTTTAGCAGTATGACACGAAATTTGCACGCCTTGAATTTGATACCGCCCAGGCGGGATTACTTTGCCATGGCAATTTTGATTTTTTACGAAATCGTTAAAGTTAATCCGGAGGAAAAATAAAATGGCAAAGAAGAATATTACCAAAGAAGAAGTGATTGATTTCATAGCAAATATATCGGTGCTCGAACTGTCTGAGCTTGTCAAGGAAATGGAAGAAAAATTCGGTGTTTCCGCAGCTGCGCCTGTTGTTGCTGCGGCTGCTGGCCCTGCTGTGGCCGAAGGTGTTCAGGCGGAAGAAAAGACCGAATTTGATGTTAACCTGATAGGTTTTGGCGATAAGAAGATCCAGGTTATTAAGGAAGTCAGAGCGATTACCGGCCTCGGCTTAAAGGATGCCAAGGTTTTGGTTGATGAAGTACCCAAGCCCGTCAAGGAAGGCATTCCTAAAGATGAGGCTGAAAAGATCAAGAGCCAGCTTGAAGAGGCCGGCGCGCAGGTTGAAATGAAATAATATCTAACCGGGATAAACCGGAAAAATACGAATTTTATTTCTAAGCGAATAAAACAGAACAGAACTACCTATACCTCAAACCCAATATATGGAGATGCCATGATAAAAAGATCATTGGCAACAAATCGATTAAGGAAAGACTTCGGCAAGATACATAAGATTGTTGATATCCCTGACCTTATCGGGGTGCAGCGGGAATCATTCAGGCGGTTTTTGCAAATGGATGTTCTTCCGGAAAAAAGGAAGGACATAGGTTTGCAGACCGTATTCAAGTCCGTGTTTCCAATAAAGGATTTTACCGGAAGCGCTTCACTTGAATTTGTATCTTACAGATTCGGCGAGGTTAAGCACAGCGTCCAGGAGTGCATACACAGGGGAATGACCTATGAGGTCCCTGTCCGTATTACTGTTAGGCTAGTGGTGTATGATATTGATAAGGAAACAGGGGTTACAAATATCCGTGATATCAAGGAGCAGGAAATCTACTTCGGCACAATTCCCTTGATGACCGATAAGGGTACGTTTATCATAAACGGAACCGAGCGTGTTGTGGTAAGCCAGCTCCATAGATCTTCCGGTGTGTTTTTCGATCATGACAAAGGGAAAACACATTCCAGCGGCAAGGTGATATATACTTCCAGGATTATACCGGTACGCGGGTCGTGGATCGATATGGAAATCGATCCCAAAGATATCGCACATATTAGGATCGACAGGCGGCGCAAATTTCCTGTTACGCTTCTTTTTAAAGCCTTGGGATATACTTCTGAAGACATTCTGTCTTATTTTTATAAAACAGAAAAGTTTATTGTTCGTGGCAAACGGATTTTCAAGAAGTTTAATGAGGATTTGCTGAAGGGTCAACGTGCCAGCCGTGATGTCAATGATCCTGAAACGGGCGAAACTATTATTTCAAAAGGGCGTGTTTTCACCAAAGCCGCAATCAATCGGTTGAAATCCTCTAATGTAGAATTGATTCCAATCAGTGTCGAAGATATTCTCGACATGATATCTGCCAGAACAATAGTTGATCCTGATAAAGGAGAACCGATTGTAAAATGCAACCAAACCTTTAATAAAGAAGTTTTTCAGGCGTTGGGTGATGCAGGCATCTCTGAATTTGAGTTGCTTTTCATAGATGGAGTGACCAGCAGTGACTCCATCCATAAGACCTTGCTTTTAGATAAAGCAGAAACAAAAGAGGCCGGGCTCATTGAAATATATAGGAGGCTCAGGCCAGGAAATCCCCCTACCCCGGAAGTGGCCCAGGATTTTGTTGATAATATGTTTTTCAAGTCTTCCTATTACGATCTTTCCGGTGTGGGTCGCATGAAAATTAACCTTCGCCTCGGGATTGACTCTTCCTTCGACTTAAGAACCCTAAGAAAAGAGGATATACTTCTTACAGCAAAAACCCTTGTAGAACTTAAAGATTCCCAGGGGGCTGTTGATGACATCGATCATCTCGGGAATCGACGGGTACGTGCCGTCGGTGAACTTCTTGAGAACCAGTATCGTATCGGATTGGTTCGTATGGAGCGTGCTATTAAAGAACGGATGAGCTTGCAGGAAGTCGATGCCCTGATGCCCCACGACTTGGTCAATCCGAAGCCGGTTTCCGCCGTTATTAAAGAATTCTTCGGAACCAGTCAGCTCAGCCAGTTCATGGATCAGACCAACCCCCTTGCGGAAACCACCCATAAACGGCGCCTGAGTGCCCTCGGCCCGGGGGGGCTAACCCGCGAACGAGCAGGATTTGAGGTCAGGGATGTGCATCCGTCTCATTACGGGCGCATTTGCCCCATCGAGACGCCGGAAGGTCCCAATATCGGCCTTATTGTCTCTCTCAGCACTTATGCCCGAGTTAATGAATACGGATTTATTGAAACGCCTTACAGAGTTGTAAAGGATGCCACTGTATCTCAAGAGGTTAAATTCCTCAGCGCCTTTGAAGAAAAGGAGCATCCGGTTGCCCAGGCCAATGCCCTTGTGGACGAAAACGGAAAATATGTCAATCCCCTGGTAACCTCACGGGTGACCGGGGAATTCATGATGGTCAAAGCGGAGGATATCGAGCTGATGGATATCTCTCCCAACCAGCTGGTGAGCGTTTCGGCGTCCCTGATTCCATTTTTGGAAAATGATGATGCCAACCGGGCATTGATGGGATCTAACATGCAACGTCAGGCTGTTCCTCTCATCGTAAACCAGGCACCTCTGGTAGGCACAGGTATCGAGGGAGTGGTGGCAAAAGATTCGGGCGTTACCATCGTTGCACAGCATGATGGCACCGTGGTAGACGTTGAGGCTTCCCGTATTGTTCTGAAGCATGAACCAATGGATAGCGACGATGGTTCCGAAATACCGGTTTCGGTTTACAACCTTTCAAAATTTATGCGTTCCAATCAGAACACATGCTTCAATCAACGTCCCATTGTCAAAAAAGGACAAAAAGTCAAGGCCGGCGAGATTATTGCTGACGGACCTGCAACGGACCATGGAGAACTTGCCCTGGGCAAGAACATAACAGTGGCATTCATGCCATGGGGCGGATATAATTTTGAGGATTCGATTCTGGTGGGCGAAAGGCTTCACCGGGAAGGCGTGTACACGTCTGTCCATGTGGAAGAGTTTGAAATCGTCGCCCGTGATACCAAGCTTGGCAAAGAAGATATCACGCGAGACATACCGAATGTAGGTGATGATGCTTTAAAAAATCTGGATGATAGCGGTATTATAAGGCTTGGCGCTGAAGTCTGTCCAGGAGACATTCTTGTAGGGAAGATTACGCCCAAGGGTGAAACGCAGCTTTCTCCTGAAGAAAAGCTTTTGCGGGCCATATTCGGTGAAAAAGCCGGAGATGTAAAAGATACTTCTTTACGGGTACCGCCCGGTGTTCAGGGAATTGTGATTGATGCCAAAGTATTTTCTAGGCGGGGCATTGAAAAAGATGATCGAACCCGCCTTATCGAAAATGAGGAGATCTCTGCCCTTGAAAAAGACAGAGGTGATGAACTTTCAGTCATTCAGGATGTAGTTCGCGAGCAGCTTATAAAATTGCTTGTCAATCAAAAGTGTTATTCATCGCTGAAAAAGGGTAAGACGGTGCTGATTCCTAAAGGGAGCGCGATAAATTCCGAAACGCTGGCCAATATCCCAGTGTCTCAGCTCGAGGGGATTGTATTAAAAAGTCCTCAGCTGACTGAACAGGTCCATGATATTCTTGAGCAATACAGGAATCAATGCGAGTTTTGCAGGAACTCTTATGAACAACAGGTCGGTCGTTATAAACAAGGGGATGATCTTCCTCCTGGCGTAATCAAGATGGTTAAGATCTATGTGGCCATGAAGCGTATGCTCTCCGTGGGTGACAAGATGGCCGGTCGCCACGGAAACAAAGGGGTGGTGTCGAGAATCCTCCCACAGGAAGACCTCCCCTACTTTGAAGACGGAACACCGGTTGATATGGTCTTGAATCCCTTGGGGGTGCCTTCCCGTATGAATGTCGGTCAGGTTCTGGAAATTCATTTGGGTTGGGCTGCCAAAGGCCTTGGTGACCAACTCAACAGGTTACTGGAAGAACGAAAAATTGAAGCACTTCGAGAAAAAATTAAGCGGATATTCCCTGAGCCGTCATTGCAGGAGATGATCGAAGGTTTTGACGATGAAAAGCTGTACGCATTAGCCGACAATTATAAAGATGGTGTTCACATGACCACACCGGTTTTTGATGGCGCCAAGGAGGATGAGATAAGATCCCTGCTTGCTGAGGCTGGGCTTCCCACATCCGCTCAGACCACCTTGTACGACGGCCGTACCGGTGAGCCCTTTAAAGAAAAGATTACCGTGGG